>JBKHHW010000270.1:0-2786 GCA_046538945.1 Chitinispirillaceae bacterium
CTGGGGGAATGAGAACACCGTCGATTGAAACTGACAACATGCATATCAGGACAAATCCACATGCAAAACAGATCAGTTTATTCTTTCAGATTCCCTTTTCAGCAGATTAAGGCTGAACCCTAAAAGCAATGCATTGGTGTATACATGAGGAGAATCCGGATGTGCAAGGAATCTGTATTTCAAACGGACCGACACAGGTCCTCTGTACAGATAGTATACACCCGTCTGAAAGCCCATAAACGGTGAGGCAAAGGAACGCGTGCCGATGAACAGATGCCTCCATCCCCCCAGTACTCCTCCGGACAGTGCCGTATTTTCTAAAAAGAAACGATACTCGCCTGACACAAAGGATGTAAGGGTCATACTGTTGTTGCGGAACATCTGCTCGCTGCCCGCTGCCACATTCACATTACGGGTAATGCAGATACCCACCGTTTGCGAAGAGGTCAACGAGTAGTTATCATCCACAGAGTAGGCCGACAAGAGCCCCTCCAGTTCCAGAAGATGATAATGTCCTGCCTGCACAAAAGACAGGCCCGCTAACATAATGAGAAAGAGCGTTTTAGTATTCGTGAACATACTCAAAACCAGTATTTCCTGATTACCTCTTCAGCCAGCTTTCCCCGGGGAGTGTAATCCGTGTTTTGCGGACCGCCAACCCCACCCAGTTCCCACTGCCACCAGTATATGCCTGAAATTGAAGGAAACAGACCGATCTGCGAAAGAAGACCCTCGTAACACTCGGCCTGAGTTTCCATATCCGGATCACCTGTAAATGACCATTCTCCCGGATTGACCGCAGCTCCTTTTATACTTCTAAAGCCCGCTTCCGTGATGAGGACTGGCTTGTTCTTGTAATTTGCGAACTCGCTCAGCAGATTGAGCCAGTGATTCCAGGCCTGATGAATCTGTGCAGGTGAACCTGAACCGTTGTCCAGATTGAACCAGCAGTTTGCACCGATATAATCCAGATCATCCCAGAAATCGACAGAAAGGAAATCGTTGTAGGATGAAGCATAGGTGACTTTGCCCCCGAAAATGTCTCTGACCTCCCCGATCAGATCGGAAAACTCAGGTCTCGATGCAGCATTGTCAAGCTCAGTTCCCAAAACCAGAAGGTCCAGATTCTCCTGATCAGCCATACGGGCATAGTGAAGAATATGCATCCGGTAGTGATGAAACCATCTGCTCCAGTTCCGGGAATTTATGGTGAACCGTGGTTCTCCGTTCAGCAGATCGATATGAGGCTTCAAACCTACAGAGAAGCCGACCGACCTGGCTAGTTTCACAGCCGCAACAAGATTATCATCGGTTATTGTTGCACTTGTTTTGAAAATGGAATCACATTCAGCCGTTTTCTGAAAAAGACAGGGGGTGAGGAAAAGTGAATTCACCCCGTTGGACTTGAGCCTATCAAGCGTTTCTGAGAAATCCTGCTCGTCATATGAATTTCTCGGAGGCTTGAAAAATATGCTCATTCCCTTCTGATAGTGGCGAACTGAATCTCCCTGAGAGGAGCAATTCATTAAGAACAAACAAAAATAGAGCAGAAACAGCCTGCAAACTGATCTAACCTGAATTTTCCACACAGGATCAGTACCGGTCTATTTTTGATATATGAAGCTCATCCACAATACCGTCAAAGTAGTGGCTCTTTGAACGGCTGTGAATCCCAATTGCATCCATACAGCACCATTGCTTGTACCCCAAATGAAAAATTCCGTACTTCTGAAGCAAATCACTGCTCAAACGGTAACCTGAAGTCTCCTGTTTGTAGCTGATCACTTCATCGTTTAAAAACAGGCGCATCCCTTTTGCCCCCCATGCAGCGGATATCTTATACCACTTACCGGGTTCCAAATTCACTTGTGCGCTTATGTGTATATGCTTGTCACTGTGATTCTTCTGAAAATAGAGTGTACCATTATTGTAAATGAGATGTATCCTGGCGCCCCGGTTACCGAAGATGGAATATATGCCACTCTTAACGAATGAGTCAGCCGGTTTCACGAAAAGTTCAATTGTTCCTTGCGGTGTTCTGTCCGGAATAAGATGACCAAGCCGTATGTACGCACCCTCCGTACACCTAACCCCTCTACCGCTGTACCCGTTTGTCTGAACAGCACCCACCAATACAGCAGAATGCACGCCTGTTAGATCCGAGTGCTCATCCCCGTTCTGATCAAAAGAGAAACAAGCAAGTGACATCTCATCCACTTGTCTGATCTTCAACTTAAGGTTGGGGGAAACATTCCCGTTTAGAGTATCTTCTTCTGCAGCTGCGTGATCCGTTCTCAATCCCACCAGTTCTCCATTTTCAGACTTACCGCCGGGCAAAGTCGCTTTCCGGGCCATCTTCACTGCAGAGGCGGGAATGACATCTGTAAGGATTTCCTTCATGCCTCCCTCTCTGTCTTCTGATACAGTAAACATAATTTCACCCGTTTTCACACTGATAAAGCGTAATGATACAGAATACAGATCTGAAATTCTGCCCACCGATCCTGCAACGATGTTCTCCACTCCCAGGAGCTGTCCTACCTGAACAAGACAGGAAGCCTCATCACAAGCACCAGAATTCTGGAATCCCTGCTCCTTCAGAATGGATATCATTTCAGCTCGCTCCATGACCCTGAACCTTCCGGTATTCACCAACTCGGCTCTCAAACGGTCTGAAAAAACAGCTGCAGCATTCGAATCTATTCCCCTGCTTACCAGATCGTTGACTGCTACTTTGATACGCGCATCCTGTGCTGAAACAGATATGGAGAACACAAGAATACAAA
>JBKHHW010000093.1:0-11467 GCA_046538945.1 Chitinispirillaceae bacterium
AAGAAAACCGGGGAAAACACCTGGCAGACTTTTTGTACCTCTCTCATTCTCATTCTCATTCTCATTCATCATAAAACGCTAATCCATTCCGGTATGGAGAGGAAATGAACAGTTCATCTCAGACTCAGCAGAACAAAATCGAGATCATTAAAGCCGCTCACTCCAGGGACTCCCAAACAGTCCTGAAGCACTACAACAGCTCTCCCGAGGGTATCTCGGAGCAGGAAGCCAAAAGGCGGCTCGAGCTTTACGGCGCCAATCGTCTTCCCGCAAAGAAAGAACTTCATCCCGTTCTCAAATTCCTGAGTCAGTTCAACAATGTTCTCATCTACGTTCTGCTTGTCTCAGCTGTCATCTCCGTTCTGCTGAACCACCTCATCGATGCCTGGATCATTCTGGCGGTGGTGGTGATAAACGGAACCATCGGCTACATCCAGGAGGGAAAGGCGGAGAAAGCTCTTGAAGCGGTGAAAAACATGCTTTCCCTTTCAGCACGAGTCAGGCGTGGTGGTGAAAGATCAGAAATCGATGCTGAAAGTCTCGTCCCCGGTGACATCGTTCTGATCAAGTCGGGTGACAAGATACCGGCCGACCTCAGACTTCTGGATGTAAACGGATTGAGTGTCAATGAAGCATCTCTCACCGGTGAATCGGAAAATGTGTTTAAGACTCCAGAACCAGTGAAGGAAGATGCCCCTCTGGGGGATCGTTTTTCCATGGTCTATTCAGGAACACTTGTTTCTTCGGGAACGGGGACTGGTGTTGTAGTGGCAACCGGTTCCGATACAGAACTAGGCAAGATCAACACCATGCTTTCAGAGGTGAAATCGCTTTCCACTCCGCTTATCAGGCAGATTACGCAATTCGGAAGAGGTTTGACAATTGTCATTCTCCTCATCAGTATAGCAACATTCCTGATCGGGTATTTCGGTCTGGGCTGGCAGCTGGGGGATATGTTCCGTGCAGTGGTTGGGCTTGCAGTAGCCGCGATTCCGGAAGGACTCCCTGCAATCATTACCATTGTACTGGCCATCGGCGTTCAGCGCATGGCCAGGCGTAATGCGATTATCCGGGTCTTGCCCGGAGTGGAGACGCTGGGTTCTGTTTCTGTTATCTGTACCGACAAAACCGGCACTCTTACCAAAGGAGAAATGACAGCCGTTTCCGTTCTCACCAGGGACAAGAGTGTGGATGTGAGCGGTGCGGGATATGAATCCGAAGGAGAGTTCAGCGTCGATGGTTCCCGCATCAGTCCGCTGGAAGAGAAAATTATCGGCGAGTTGATTCAGGCCTGCGTGCTCTGTAACGATTCTCGACTCGATGAAACTGATGAGGGGCATAAAATAATCGGGACACCTACCGAGGGTGCGCTTCTTGTCATGGGTGCTAAATCAGGGTTGTCTCTTGGAGATATTGGGAAATCTTACCCCCGGTTGGATTCTGTTCCATTCGAGTCTGAGCACAAGTATATGGCTACTCTCAACGAATGGAAGGACGGTTCCAGAGTAGTTTTCCTCAAGGGTGCGCCGGAAGCTGTTCTGTCCCGGTGTGAAAAACAGATAACTGAAAATGCACCGGAATCACTGGATAGGTCATGGTGGGAGAGTAGCATTCAGCAGTATGCATCAAAGGGACTTCGGCTTCTGGCTGTGGCATACAAGGATTTCGACAGAGGTTCCCTCGGTTCAGATACTCTTCAGGGCGGGTTCACTCTGCTAGGTCTGGTGGGAATAATCGATCCTCCCCGTGAAGAGGCTATCAATGCGGTGCGGGAGTGTAAGGACGCGGGTATACGGGTGAAAATGATCACCGGCGATCATGCTCTGACTGCTCGTGCAATCGGGAATCAGGTCGGGTTAGGTGATGATGTGAAGGTGATGACCGGTAATGATCTGGACAAAGTCGAAGAAAAAGATATGCCGGAAATTGCTGAGACGGTGGATGTTTTTGCCAGGGTCAGTCCGGAACACAAGCTTAAACTGGTGAAAGCGCTGCAGAAGAAGGGAAATGTGACTGCAATGACCGGGGACGGTGTCAACGATGCGCCGGCGTTGAAACGGGCCGATATAGGGGTCGCCATGGGTATAAAAGGGACTGAGGCTTCCAAGGAGGCTGCGGTTATGGTCCTTGCCGATGATAATTTCGCATCCATCACAAATGCGGTAGAGGAGGGGCGTACTGTTTACGACAATCTGAGAAAATCGCTTCTGTTCATTCTTCCCACAAACGGCGGACAGGCACTGGTTATCATAACCGCGATTATTCTGAATATGGTCGAACTGCCCATAACAGCCGCTCAGATCTTGTGGGTCAACATGGTGACAGCTGTCACGCTCACTCTGGCTCTGGCTTTTGAACCTATGGAAAAAGATGTGATGAAGAGAACTCCCCGCGATCCCAAAGAACCACTCCTTACCAAAGGCATGTTCCTGAGAGTTTCTTATGTTTCTGTTCTGTTAAATGTTTTCACGCTCTTGATCTTCTGGCTTTTCACTGATTGGAAATTCGAATTGGAGTATGCCCGTACCATGGCGGTGAACACGATCATTGCCGGTGAGGTCTTCTATCTCTTCAACAGCCGGTTCATTACATCCTCTTCCTTCAATTTTCGCGGAATAAAGGCAACAAAATACGTGTGGGGTACGGTGGGACTTATTGTCCTCTTTCAGATACTGTTCACATATGTTCCTATTTTCAACAGAATATTCGGAACCAGCCCTCTTCAGGTACATCATTGGCTATATCTGATTTCTTCTGGTTTCGCTCTGTTCGTTTTTGTGGAAGTGGAAAAGACATTCACGAGGCTGTTTGCGAAAAAATATCCAGATCAGTACTGGACCGAGAAACGGGGGAGGAGCAATGCCGGAACTGCCTGAAGTGGAAGGATTCAGAAAAGTACTGCAGAGATCACTGAACAAAAAAATCAGAACTGTTGAAGTCTATAATAAAAAGGTTCTTGATCATGTTTCTGAGAATCAGTTTCGCAACAAGCTTGCGGGGGTGACGTTCATATCTGCAGAGCGATATGGCAAGTACCTTTTCGCCAGGAGCGATCATGACTTCTGGGTGTCGTTTCATTTCGGCATGACTGGCTTTTTGGAAAATTGTGAAAATGATGGGAGTTTGGATAAACATGCCAGAGTAGTCTTCCGCTTTGAAGGAAAGTCCTGTTTATCATTCCACAACCAAAGGCTTTTTGGCAGAGTAGGACTGGTTTCCTCTCCATCCAGTTTCGTTTCAGAGCATAATCTGGGACCTGACGCGTGTTCTATAGGTAAAGAAAATTTTCTGTCTCTTCTTGAACACGGAACAGGCATAAAAGTTCTTCTGATGAACCAGGAACGGATAGCCGGAATCGGAAATGAATACAGCGACGAAATCCTCTTCCAGTCCGGAATCCACCCCGGAAGAAAAGCAGATGAACTGAGTGGTGAACAGAAGCAGCAACTGTATGGGAAAATGAGAACTGTTCTAAGCGAAGCCGCACGGTCCAGAACAGCCGGAAGAGACCTGCCTGATGGTTATCTGATCAGGGTGCGAAAGAAAGGAACCACCTGCCCTCGTTGCGGAACATCTGTTTCCACCGGAAAATTCGGCGGCAGGACGGGCTATTTCTGTCCGAAATGCCAGGTCTGATCAGGTAATCTTTTTTGAAAGAGTTCTTCTGTTGTTTTTTTCGGGAGCTGTTTCCCTTACCTCTCCAGTATAGATCTTGATCTGCTGAATGATCTGATTGAAGAAATCGGGACTGCCCTTTTCCAGCACGGGGTAGTTTCTGGATTCAGAGCGGACACTGTCTGAATCTCCTGAAATGATGATGGCGGGAATTTCAGGATACAGAGCGGAAACAGCCTCCAGAAACTCAAGTCCGCTCATTTCCGGCATTTTGAAGTCTGTAATGACCAAAGAAGGTATCTGTCCCTTTTGAATCTGATCCAGGGCTTCTTTGGGACTGCAGTGTGCGGTCACTTCGTTTATGCCTGCTTTGTTGAGCAACAACTTCATAATAGTCAGAGAGGATTGAGAGTCATCGACTAACATGATGGATAATGCCACTTTCTCCTCCTCTACCGATTGATGATAATGTACTGTCCGAATAGCAAAGAAGCAATTCTTCTGCCACTTTACCCTCTGTATTGAACCCGGATGTCAGAACATCCGGGTTTTTTCGTATTCAGTCCTCACAGGAATCTATACCCATCTGACCGCTTTGTTCCGATTTTTCTGATGTGAATGTCTCTTTTGCCGCTTCCTGCGGATTTGAGTACTTTCTGTCAGGAATATCAGAAACTGCATTGATGATGGGATCAGGAGCATGTTCATTTTTAACAAACTGAACCAATTCCTCTTTTTCTGCGGGGAAATGTGTTTTCTGAAGGAACTGCTCCACATCTATCGGATTAGCTTTCCCTGCCATGCTGTCCTCCTTGACCTTTTTTTCTGAACATCACCTATCCATACTCGGAAGGTTCCAACATTATGCTGTCTCTAAATGATTTCGTTCAGAAGGCTGCAGTAATTTGAGAGGAAAAAATCAGAAGGGAGACTTTAGCCGTTAGTATCCGGCTAAAGTCCTGAAACTGAGAATCTATTTCTTATATCTGAAAAAAGTGGCATCCTTTCCGCACTTTTCCTGTATGCGCAGCAGCTGATTGTATTTGGCCACTCTCTCCGAGCGGGCGGGGGCACCGGTTTTAAGCTGACCTGTGCCTGCGGCAACTGAAATGTCAGCCAGAAAGGTGTCTTCCGTTTCTCCGCTGCGGTGAGAAAACATGCAGCTGTATCCCGCTTCTTTGGCGATATTGACCGTTTCCATGGTTTCGCTTACGGTGCCTATCTGGTTAAGTTTTATCAGTATGGAATTCCCGATTTTCTGCTCTATTCCTTTTTTGAGAATCTTCGAATTGGTGACAAACAAGTCATCTCCAACAAGCTGCACCCTGTCTCCAAGCTGTTCGGTTATCAGTTTCCATCCGTCCCAGTCATGTTCAGAAAGGGGATCTTCTATGGAAATGATCGGATATTTATCCAGCATCTGTCTGTAGAAATCGATCATGCCCTGGGCTGAGAGCTTTTTCTGGTCTGCTTTCAGGAAATATTCCCCGTTTTCGAAAAATTCGCTTGCTGCTGCATCCATTGCTAGCGCGACATCTTCTCCCGGTCTGAAACCGGCCTTTTCGATTGCTTTAACTATGTATTGCAGAGCAGATTCATTGCTCTGCAGGTTGGGTGCGAACCCCCCTTCGTCACCAACCCCCGTTGCCAGCTTTTCGCTTTTCAGTACAGATTTCAAGGCATGGTATGTTTCAGCACCGTAACGCAGTGCTTCTGAGAAACTGGGGGCACCAACGGGAGCAATCATGAATTCCTGTATGTCGACATTTGTGTCCGCATGTGCTCCACCGTTCACTATATTGAAGAAAGGAACAGGAAGTGGATTGTTCCTGCCCTCTGCCAAATAAAAATAGAGCGGTTGTCTCTTTTCTGCTGCGGCAGCCTTGGCAACCGCCATCGACACCCCCAGAATCGCATTCGCTCCCAGTTTCTGTTTATTGTCGGTACCATCCAACTCACACATGATTCTGTCTATTTCCTTCTGAGCGGCAGGATCTTTGCCTCTGAGTGCCGAATTGATCTTCGTGTTTACGTTTTCTACTGCCTTGAGAACCCCTTTGCCTCCAAAGCGCTTTGGGTCTCCGTCTCTGAGCTCCATCGCTTCGCGGGTTCCGGTCGAAGCTCCCGAAGGAACTGCCGCCGAAGCAACTGTTCCGCTTTCAAGGGTCACCTCCACCTCCACCGTGGGGTTTCCCCGGGAATCCAGTATCTCTCTACCATGAACGTCCGTGATGGGGGACATAAGCTGCTCCTCCTAAAAATTGGTGAATACGTTTATATGATGAATTGTGAACGGACTGACCCGGAAAAAGCAGAAAATGATGAAATGAAACTATTGTTTGAAATCAAAAATTGTGCCGAAAAAAAGTTTCTGGATGGCCCGGCCCTTGCGTGTCTAGCAGCCTGTGATCCTTTGCTTCTTTAGTCCCTTTTGCATCGGAGTAGTAAAAGTGAGAGCAAAAATCGAAAGTGACCTGTGCTGCGGTTGTGGAATGTGTGTCAGTTTCTGTCCTGAACTGTTCGGGCTGTGCCCTAACGGGAAGGCTGTGTCCAAGGTGTTCAGCATCCCTTTCATATTTGAGGATGAATGTGCCCTTGCAACTCAGTTCTGTCCCCGCAACGCGATAAGAATTGTGAACTGTATGCAGTCCGACTGGCCTGAATAAACAATTTTCATCTTTTGATGACTTTGATGCTGCTGATTGTATTTTTATGATTTGTGTATTTGTGGCTGACGACATGAAGGTTATCTGATGAAAGAAGCAATGCTCTGGAACCCGCTCCAGGATCAGACAGTTCTCTGTTCCCTGTGCAGCCATCGCTGCAGAATCCCATCCCAACAGTACGGGTTCTGTTCTGTCAGGAAAAATGTCGGCGGAAAACTGTACACCTACGCCTATGGAAAAACTGTTTCGGAGCAGGTTGATCCGGTCGAAAAAAAACCGCTTTTTCACTTTCTGCCTGCAAGCACAACTTTTTCCGTTGCAACCATAGGGTGCAATTTCCGTTGCGGGTTCTGTCAGAACTGGAACATTTCCCAGGCAGAAAAAGGTGACATCGAGGGAAAGTGGGGGAGGCCTGCAGATCCGCAAGAAATTGTGGACCGTGCACTTCAGGCAGGCTGCAAAAGCATTTCCTTTACTTATACCGAACCGACTATTTTTTTCGAGTATACTTTCGACATAGCAAGACTAGCGAAGGAGAACGGTCTAAAAACAATCTTCGTTTCCAACGGCTATATGACAGATGAAGCTCTCGACGTGATCTCACCATATCTGGATGCATGCAATATAGATCTCAAATCTTTCCGGGATGATTACTATCGCAAATTATGCAAAGCCAGACTTGAGCCGGTGCTTGATTCTCTCCAAAAAATTGTGCAGTTGGGAATCTGGCTTGAAATTACCACTCTGGTTGTAACCGGGGAAAACGATTCTGTGGAGGAACTCAGGAATATCGCTTCCTTTATTGCAGATAATCTTGACAGCAGCGTTCCCTGGCACGTTTCGCGGTTTTTTCCACAGTATGAGCTGACCTCTCTTCCACCAACACCAGTTTCCACAATTGAGAAAGCAGTCCGCATAGGAGCAGAATCCGGTCTGAGGTTTATCTATGCGGGAAATGTGGGTGGCGACACCGATACGCTTTGTCCTGTGTGCGGAGAAACCCTTGTGCACCGGTCAGGTTACAGAACTGACCGACTCTGGATCGAATCGGGACGATGCAGATCCTGCCGAACTGAGATACGAGGAGTTTGGGAGTAGGCTTCAATAAACAGCATGTTCTATTGATTTGCCGATCAGGCACATCCATTTTGCTTTTTGTTTTTCCTGTTTACTATCCGGGTATTTCAATTGTCAGCGTCTGATATATACATATTAGAGTTCAAGCCTCATGATTGCTATTTCCAGGCCTCAAGTGAGGTAAAAACCGTTGCGGAAGATCTTTTCGGCAACAGAATTGCGGGTAGCAAAATATCTGAGAGGCAATCTTTTGGGTCTGGGGTGTCTGGAGGTGCACCTTTTTTTATATTAGATCATGAAAACTGTTACGGGAGCTTTTTTACAATATGAAAAATTATGTTCTGGACACCACGGTTCTACTCTATGATGCTCATGCTATGTTTAATTTCGGCAGCAACAATGTTATTATACCTATTTCGGTCATCGAAGACATTGATCATTTCAAAAAGGAAGTGAGTGAAATCGGGCGTAGCGCTCGACAGACTTCCAGATATCTGGATGAACTCCGTAGGACAAACAACCTTTCCTCAGGTGTAAGGCTGTCAAGCGGCGGGACACTTTTCGTAAGATCCGGGAAGGGGTCGGTTCTGTCTCGTCTTCCCGAAGAATTGCGCAACATGGACAGGAAGAACAGCCATATTCTAGCTGTTGCTCTGGAAGTGAAGGAGTCTTCCGATCTGCTCACCATTTTCGTTACAAAAGACGTCAGCATGCGTATCAAGGCTGATGCTCTGGGGATCAATGCAGAGGATTATGAATCGGAAAGAGTAAGTATCGAAGAACTTTATTCGGGCTATAAGGAGATCACAGTCGCCCCTTCGCTTATCACTGGTTTCAAAGAGAAGGGGTTTTGCACGGTTGAGGAATCTCTGCATCCTCATCAGTATGTGGTTCTGAAAGCGGAAGGCGAACCTCAGAGAACCGCATTGGGGCGTTTTGAACCTGAAAAAAACGGTATTGTTCGCCTCGCTTCTGAAGAAAGAGAAGGAGCGTGGCGTATAAAGCCCAGAAACACAGAACAGATGTTCGCCATGGATGCGTTGATGAATGACGACATTCAGCTAGTGACTCTGGTGGGAAAGGCCGGTACCGGAAAAACACTGCTTGCGGTAGCGGCAAGTCTGTTTAAAACTGTTGATGCGAATGTCTACAGCAGAATTCTTGTCTCCAGGCCAACTCTGCCCATGGGAAAAGACATAGGATTCCTTCCCGGTACGGTGGAGGAGAAGCTCACACCATGGATGTATCCTATTGTAGATAATGTGGAACTTATCATGAGAAAAGATAACCGTCCGGGGCGCCAGACCCGGGGGTTTCGTGAGCTGATGGATATGGGAATCCTCATAATCGAGCCCCTGACCTACATTCGTGGAAGGTCAATTCACAATCAGTATCTGATTATTGATGAGGCGCAGAATCTCAATCCGCATGAGATCAAGACAATAATCACCAGAGTGGGGGACGGAACAAAAATTGTAGTGACCGGTGACCCGTATCAGATTGATAATCCCTATATCGACTCCTCCAGCAACGGGCTCTCCTTTGTGGTTGAGAAGTTCAGGGCACAGGAGGTTTCCGCTCATGTTACTTTGACAAAAGGAGAAAGATCAAAACTTTCGGAACTTGCCGCGAATCTGCTCTGATTCTATTTCCCGACAGCCGAACAGACACGTTCCACAGCTTCATCCATCTTTTTTTGATCTGCTTTGAACATGTAATGCAGCATTACCCCGGGAAGCACGTCAGCTCCCGACATTTCAAGCTCCTCTCCCATCATGCGCAAGGCTCTCTCTCCACCAGTGAATCTGAATGGAAGGCCCATGGTTACAAACGGAAGTGCCTTTTTCCCTTTCAGACTTCCGACCTGCGAGAGGTACTTCATGACTACCGGTGATGCTTTGAACGCCCACACAGGTCCGCCTACCAGCACTACTTCAAATTCATTCACCTCGGGAGGATTTTTCACCTCAAATTTGCTGCGAGCTCCGGGAGACACCGCTCCGATTGTCCTCAAACCGATAATCTCCACCTCATGACCATGGCTTTTCAGTTTGGATTCAATTGCACGCGCAAAGGCCAGAGTATGACCCGAACTGGTGTGGACCACTATGCCGATTTTCATGGGTGAAAACCTCCTTTTAGACGTATATGCATCAATACCGGCCCTTTTGCTAAGGCAGTGATGAAAGAGAATCGGTTGAGATGACTTTTTTGGTTTCAAGTGATGTCAGTGAGAAAAAATCACCATCTGCTTTCTTCAACAGAGCCGAAGTATCTCCCACGACAGTATAAGTCAGGTTTGATGTATCCAGATATTTACGAGCTGCAGCATCAATGTCTTTTTTCCTAAGACCGCGGATAGTACTGGAATACTTGGTAAAGTGGTCTGGTGACCTGCCGAAGAATTCATTCAGCGCATATGTGGATACAATATCTTCGGGTGATCTGAACATGGAAGGCAATTGAGAGATGAGCATTGCCTTGGCGTTTTCCAATTCCTGTTCAGTTACTCCTTTCTCACGAATCTTTCTGATCTCCTCAAGCACCAGAGAAACAGCTCGGGGGAAGGATTCGGTTTTGGTATAGAAATCAATGTGTATTGTACCGGGGTAAAGATAATTTGATTCGGAATGGGAGTAAATGGAATACGTGAGCCCCTCGTCGGAACGGATCTTGGTCGCCAGGCGAGATGTGAATCCTCCTCCTCCCAGGATGACATTAAGAACCGAAACCGGGTAGTAATCCTTGTGAGGACGCTTGAAGAGCGGAAGTCCCATGCGGACATAGGTCTGGTTGATATTTTTATCGACTACCAGTCCCTGGCTTTTCGGTGCAATTTTGATTTCTGGTATTCTTTTTCTTTTTTCCTGTGAATATGGTCTGAAGATTGTGTTGATATCGGTAATCATCTCTTTTCTGTCGAATTTTCCCGACGCTGCAAGCACAATGTCCCGCTTTTTGAACACTTTTTCGTGAAGTGTTATCAGATCATCCCGTGATATGGAGTCTAAGGAAATCGCACTAATAAGTCTGGCGGCGGAGCTTTGAGGATACATGAGTTTACGGTACGCCGCATTCAGAGCAGGGCCGGGGTTTACAAACCGGTGCCTTATATGTTCCTTCAGGATGGTTTTCTCCTTTTCGATCTTTTCCGGTTGGAATCTGGGGTGATAGAACATCTGCTCCATGATATCCAGCGCTGTATCCATGTACTCGGATAGAAATGATGTCTTGAAGGTTATGTGTGATTCTGATTGGGAAAAGGAAAATTTCATTGCCAGCTGATCAATCAGCGCATCGAGTGAATCCGCCGAATATTTTTCTGTGCCTCCGGTACGGAGCAGTTTTACCATAAGTGAGCCAATTCCATGCTTCTGCTTGGGGTCTTCGAGGGACCCGTAACGGATGTGCGCCTCTATTGTAATCATCGGTAATGATGAATCCACTGCAACATAGGCGACCGGACCATTCTTGAGAACTGTCCGGTATGATTTTCCAAACGGTATTTTCCAGTCGAGCGGATCAAACTTCATAGAATCGGGATGTTGTACTGTTTCCCGTTCTGAAGGGGGCTGGGGCTGAGGTTTTTCTGAAGCCGGTTTCATTCCCGCTGCATGGGGCAGGAATATGATGACAGCAGCCAACCAAATGATACTATGCCTTAACCAGGAATTAATCATTACTCGATTCCTTTCTCTCTGTCTTTGCCTCATTACTGTTTTCTTCCGCCTTGTTTTCTGGTGAAGGGGGGATCATGAAACCCCAGGTGGCCTTATCTGGTTTAAAATATTGTGCAAGAACGTCCGGAACCGATGTTCTGTCTATTGATTCGATTTTTTCCGGATATTCCATGAGGTCTCTCCAGCTGCCCAGCCGTTCAAACCAGGCGAGACGGTCGGAAATACCTTCAAGACTCTTAAGACCCTCCACAAAGGACATGCGTATTTTGTTTTTTATTCTCTGCATTTCCGTTTCCCTCGGTGGTTTCGAGGTGAGTTTCTGCAGCTCTTCTCTGATGATTTTTTCCACTTCGGAGGGGTCGGTATCGTTTTTCAGCTGAGCGGAAACATGAAAATAGCCATCCTGGAGCTTAAAGGTGTTATAGGCGC
>JBKHHW010000271.1:0-2770 GCA_046538945.1 Chitinispirillaceae bacterium
TCCGTTCGCGTCAGCCCGGCATGATGACCCTAATTGGTCTGGCCATTTCGGTGGCCTACCTCTACAGCAGCGCCGTGGTGTTCGGCGTGGAGGGCGAGGTGTTTTTCTGGGAGCTTGCCACCCTTATCGATGTGATGCTTCTGGGGCACTGGATCGAGATGAGAACCGTGGCGGGGGCATCCCAGGCGGTTGAAACACTTGTTAAATTTCTTCCCTCTGAAGCTCACAGAGTCACAGACGGGCAGACCGAGGATGTTTCTCTGCAGGATATCAAATCAAACGATATGGTCCTGGTAAAGCCCGGAGAGAAGGTACCAGTGGACGGAAGCATAACAGATGGTGAATCTTCCGTGAACGAGTCCATGGTGACGGGGGAGTCGCTTCCGGTGCACAAGAAAAAGGGCCAAAAGATAATAGGTGGATCTGTAAACGGGGAGGGGTCCCTTACCGTTGAAGTGGAGAAGACCGGTGAAGATACCTTTCTGTCGCAGGTTGTAAATCTGGTCAGGGAGTCACAGATGGCCCGATCTCGTACTCAGAATCTTGCCGACCGAGCAGCGGTCTGGCTCACCGGTGTTGCTTTGGGAAGCGGTTTGATCACGATTCTTGTATGGTACGTTCTTCTGGACACGCCTTTTGAATTTGCTTTGGAGAGAACTGTCACGGTGATGGTTATTGCCTGTCCTCATGCGCTGGGGCTGGCTATCCCCCTTGTGGTGGCTATGTCTACAGCCCTGTCGGCCTCAAACGGACTTCTGATCAGGCAGCGGTCTGCTTTTGAAAAGGCCCGAAACATTCAGGCGATCCTGTTTGATAAAACTGGCACTCTCACCCTGGGCAAATTCGGGGTGAGTGATGTGGTGTCTCTGAGTGAAGATATGGATAAGGAAACAGTCCTCACTTATGCAGCATCGGTTGAGGCGCATTCGGAACATCCCGTTGCCAGGGGTATTGTGGAGTCGGCTGAAAAGAAGCTTGAGGTGGAAAATTTCAAATCTATTACCGGTAAAGGAGCCCGGGGGGTGGTGGAGGGTCGTGAGGTGAAGGTGGTCAGCCCTGGGTTTCTCAGAGAAAACAATATTAAAGCCGATATGGAAAATGTTGAACCGCTGCGTGCAAGCGGGAAAACGGTGGTGTTTGTGATAGTGGATGGAAAGGTGAAGGGTGCAGTGGCGCTTTCGGATATTATCAGGCCCGAATCGAAGGAGGCGATCCGAAAGATCAGGGAGATGGGAATAAGGCCCATGATGATTACCGGTGATAATCGCAAGGTGGCTGATTGGGTATCAAAGGAGATCGGTATAGAGGAATACTTTGCGGAAGTACTCCCTCAGGAAAAGGTGGACAAGGTAAAAGAAGTTCAGAAACGGGGTCTGGTGACTGCCATGACCGGGGATGGAATAAATGACGCTCCCGCGCTTGCTCAGGCGGATGTGGGAATGGCGATCGGTGCTGGTACGGATGTCGCGGCGGAAACAGCTGATATAATCCTTGTCAGGAGCAATCCCGGGGATGTGGTGGCGGTGATCGGGCTTGCCAGGGCTACCTACAGGAAAATGGTGCAGAACTTATGGTATGCAACCGGTTACAATGCGGTTGCCATTCCTCTTGCTGCAGGTGTCCTCTACAGTTATGGGATCATTCTCAGTCCGGCACTGGGAGCTGCGCTCATGTCGCTGAGTACGGTGGTAGTGGCAATCAACGCACGTCTGCTGAAATTCGGGGGAGGATAAAATGAAAAGAACAGTACTTCTTTCGGTCGCTCTGCTGGCGGTTGCCGCGGGGATATTACTCTATGCGAATCAATCAAGTGATAACGGACATTGTCCCATGTGCGGTCGCCGGTGGGATGGGGATAACAGGTTTAATCCGCCCATACCGGAAACGCTTCCCACTCCTCAGGGATCATGGCTTGAGGATCTCAGTGTGGTTCTGGCAAAAGAACGGCTTTCAAGGGCTCAGTATACAAAAGATTCCAGAAAGTTCGATATCCGCAGGCCCTACGGGATGGTAATCCCTCAGGAGGAGAATCATATCGCCTGGATTTCGCAGCTTTACGATGCTTTCGGGGTGGTGGTGCCTGATACGATTCCGCCTCTGGAAGAGACTTCATCTGCTCAGGAAGCGTTGCAGACTGCAATGACACTTGAGGAGGAACTGGTACCTCTTTACGAATCGCTCATACGTAGGGCGGGAAACGAACAGGTCGAGCAGGTGATAAATGAAATTCTGCTTCAGACGCGTATGCATTATACTATGTTCCAGCATGCACTTTCTATGGGGTATTGATAGGTGGATGTGGAATCAAAATATGCATGTGGGACGTAAGTCATAGAAAGGAGAGAGTGAATCATGGATTGGGGACATATGAACTGGGGGTGGGGAGGCGGTCTTATGATGATTCTGTGGATTGTGGTGATAGCGCTCATCATTTTCTTCCTGGTGAGGTATCTTCGGGAATATGCTCCCGGTAAAGGTGGTCAGGAGACGGCTCTGGATGTGCTCAAGAAGAGGTATGCAAGGGGGGAGATTTCCAAAGAGGAGTTCGAGGAGAAGAAGAGGGATCTGATGTGAGGGCAGCAGCAAGTTGCGAAAGATTTTTTGGGAACTCAGGATTATTTGATTTTGTTAAAAAGGGCCGAGCGATGGGGACCGTCATAGCAAAAGTTTTATTATTGGTTCTGAAGGAGAATTTTCTTCATTCGGGAGATTGTTGCACCAAACCGTATGCACCCCGGAGGTGAGTTGGTGAATCGGGAATGATTCACCT
>JBKHHW010000094.1:0-11454 GCA_046538945.1 Chitinispirillaceae bacterium
ATCATGCCCAGCCGGTCGGCTTCGGATTCATGCAGTCTGCTGTAGGGGAGAACGATGCCGAGCTGGGCTCCCAGTCCGAACGCTACCAGGGCCAGGCTTCTGGTGAGCTGGGGCCGATCGGATAGAGCCTCACTGAGAGCCATTCCGCCCATTTCCAAAAGGAGAAGCTGGCTCATCCGCTCGTTTCCGTGGTGAGCCACCGCATGAGCGATTTCGTGTCCCATTACCACCGCCAGACCGATTTCATCCTGAGTGATGGGGATGATGCCTGTATGTATTCCTATCTCCGCTCCCGGCATTGCCCAGGCATTGGGAATCGTGTCCTGGAAAAGGGCATATTCCCATTTAAAATTTTCGATTCTCTCCAGGTTGTCCTGCTCGCGCAGGTACCGTTCGACGGCGCCGCGGATGTTGCTGCCTACTTTTTGCACCAGCGCCGCCTCTTCTGTTCCGCTGATTACGGGGATACTGTCCTTGATACGGTCGTAGGACTCTTCGCTCAGGGCGAGCATTTCGGACTGGGGCACAAGCTGGAGCTGGCGCCTTTGGGAGACGGGGACTCTGGCGCAGAATATTGCCAGGAGAAGAAGGGTCAGAAGAGTTGTTTTCTTGTGAATCAATTGGTTCTCCGATATTTAAGATGGTGCGGTCAGAGACAAGTTGAGGCAATGATTGTGCCATCGGAGGTCAGGTGTTTTGCTGTAAGGGTATCCTCAGGTGAATGACGGCAATGTTTGAAGGATCTTCTCGAGGGCCGCCCGCGGGTGCCCCGGAGGTGACGCAGCAGTAGTTCACCTCCGGGGTGAGTTAAGTGGTTGATTTTAATGGTTAGATGTGTGAGATGGATTAGCAGAAAACGGAGGCCGGAATCGAGCCTGTTCAAAGGGCGTGAAAAAAACGTAGTAGGAAGGCTGGCGGGTTTCAGAAGGTCGCCCCGGAGGTGACGCAGCAGTAGTTCACCTCCGGGGTGAGCTAAGTGGTTGATTTTAATGGTTAGATGTGTGAGATGGATTAGCAGAAAACGGAGGCCGGAATCGAGCCTGTTCAAAGGGCGTGAAAAAAACGTAGTAGGAAGGCTGGCGGGTTTCAGAAGGTCGCCCCGGAGGTGACACAGCAGTAGTTCACCTCCGGGGTGCGCTAAGTTGTTGATTTTTCGCTGGCGCTAAAAAGACGTCCACACTCCGGAATCCCCCATGAGAGGATTTGAAATAGCAATAGGCAGATTACCCGGGGTACAACCCTGAATGCGAAACCTCTACTTCTACTTTCGCTTCAGGATCTGGGGCTTGACATCCAGCCCGAAGTAGGTGTGCACGAAGGCGGTGAAGGCCCGGTCGAAATTGTCGCTGTAGGAGAGTGCTTTGTTGCGTTTTCTGTTGTTCAGTTCCTTTTTGCGCCATCTCTTTATCTGGTAGATCAGCTCTTTGGTGGCGATGCGCAGTTTCATGCGCTTGTCCTCATCTGCGCGCCAGGAATTGATCCGCTTATCCGATTTAGGAGAGTTTTCCGAAATGTCGTATGCATCCGGGGGAGCTTTTGCATGCCTGGGCAGAGCGTCGGCGGAACTTTTCGCAGCACAGATAAGAGTATGGAAACCATCCAGAAACCGGGGCAGATAGGCGTCAAGGTAGAGGCATTTTCCCCAGCGCTTGCGTTTGAGATCCCCTTCGAGATAATGGAGAGTTTTCTGCATCGTTTTGCATACATTGTTTATATGCTTCGCTTCGAAATCCGAGAGCTGGTACGCTTTTTCAACCGACTCTCTGTAGGTGACAGTTTTCTTACCGTGCTTTTTGCGCTTCTCCACATAATCATTAAGAGTCGTTATGATGATCTGCTCATCGGAGCGGCCAAAGCTGATTCTGACCATATCCTTCTGACCGGTCTGCTCATCGAATGCTACCCTAAGTTTCGCCAGAGGTATGTTGAATTCTTTTCTGGGGGCCAGTTTGAGAGGCTGTTGAGCGAAGGATTCACTGCAGGCGGCGATCACAACTGCTGTCAGGCTGATTATAAATGCGCTCAAAGGTAACTCTCTTCCCTGGCGTTTTTTGTGGAAGAAGAACATTTTAGAGGTTATTGCTTGTAATATAATTGTTGAACAGAAAAAAAAAAGCCGCTTTCGCGGCTTTGTTCTTTCCGTATCAGTATGAAGCTTACTCCTCGGCGATCAGCATGATCTGAGGATCGAGTTTCAGATGAAGGCTGTCAGGGGCCGGGAAGACGTCATGATCCTTCACCAAATGGAGATGAATATGATTTTCCCGGGGTTCCATCAGGATGAGTATGGCGATGTCCTTCAGATACGGGGTAAGCATTAAAGGCACACCGTTATCGTCTTTATTGGGGTCATCTCTGTGGATCGTGGTGCTGAACCATACCTCGATCTGCAGTTCTTCGGCGAATTTCTTGAACTGCGCGAACTCCTCCGCGTTTGAACGGGAAAGATCGTAGCCGTCCACGATAACCACATCCGCGATAAAATGTCCGTCTTTTATCATGGAATGGACGCTGTTGAGCATTTTGCCCACAGTAACTCCGTCCTGTTTGAAATTCATGATGACCCTGTTTTTGGTAATGTCATCATGCACACTCATTGTGTCATCCAGTTTGTAGCGGCGTGAAATCTCCTGAAAGATGTCCTCATACCACGAAATGATATGCGTGGTATTGGAGGCAAAGGAGACATGGATGATGTGTTTCTGCTGGAAAAGCTGATCGGTGGCGATGTGTACTAGACAGGCGGTTTTCCCTACACCCTTGCGTGCAGCGATAACTCCTATGTTGCCCTTTCCGACGCCGCCGTGAGTAGATTTTTCCAGAATTCTGAGCGGGCTTCTTGAAATGAGCTCTTTACTGATCATAAATCCACTCCTTTGCTATTTCTTCTTGGCTTCGGTTTTCTTCTCTTCCTGATGCTCTTTCTTCAGCTGTTCCGCAATATTTGTGGGAACCTTGCTGTACTTCAGGAATTCCATGGTGAACTCTGCTTTACCCTGAGTGAGTGATCTGAGAACTGTTGAGTACCCGAACATCTCGCTCAGCGGTACTTCCGCCTCCACTGTAGTGAAATTACTTTCTTCCGTAGTGGAGATGATAATTCCTCGACGCTGATTTATGCTTCCAAGGATATTACCCTGGAATTCCGTAGGTCCTTCCACCGCCACCTTCATGATCGGTTCCAGAATCTCCGGTTTGGCTTTTTCGAATGCCTGCCAGAAAGCGCCTATGGCAGCCTGCTGGAATGCCACATCTGAGGAGTCAACCGGATGGTACTGACCGTCATCAATTGTAACCTTGACTCCTACGATGGGGAACCCGATCACCTTTCCCTTTCCAAGACAGGCCTTGAAACCCTTGTCGCAGGAAGGAATAAGCTCGTTGGGGATGACTCCGCCCTTGATCATGTCGACAAATTCGTAATCCTTTTCCGTGTTGGGCTCAAGAATACCCGCTACCCGGCCATACTGACCCGAACCACCCGTCTGTTTCTTATGGGTGTAGTCGAAACGGGCAGGAACGGTAACAGTCTCCCTGTAGGCCACCTGGGGCATACCGGTCTCGATCTCCACCTTGTATTCCCGCTTCATTCTCTCGATGTACACATCAAGGTGAAGCTCTCCCATTCCGCGGATGATGGTTTCGTTTGATTCAGGATCCACGAATGTCTGGAACGTGGGGTCTTCCTTTATGAATCTGTTGAGTGCCTTGGAGAGGTTGTCGGATGACTTCTTGTCCTTGGGAGTGATCGCCAGGGAGATAACCGGCTCCGGCACGTACATAGTGGTCATGGTGTAGTTTAGACCCTTTTCGGTGAACGTGTCGCCTGAGGCGCAGTCGATACCGAAGAGTGCCACGATGTCTCCCGAACCCGCTTGGTCAATATCCTCCATGGAGTTGGAGTGCATGCGGATAAGTCGTCCGACTTTGAACCGTTTGCCGCTGCGGGTGTTGGTGAGTTCGCTTCCTTTTTTGATAGAGCCCTGATACACTCTGATATAGGTAAGCTGCCCGTACTGTCCGTCCTCGAGTTTGAAGGCAAGGGCAACCATGGGAAGACTGGAATCTGATTTGAGAGGCACCGGTTCCTCATTGTTGCTGAGGTCGAGTGCATGCTGTTCGATTTCAGAGGGGTTGGGCAGGTAGTTGACAACTGCATCCAGTAGAGGCTGAATGCCCTTGTTCTTGTAGGCAGAACCTATGAACACAGGAGTCAGGTCAAGAGAAAGAGTTCCTTTTCTGATGGCTTCCCTGATCTGTTCCTCGGTTTCGCTTCCTTCCAGATAGCTTTCGGCCAGTTCATCGGAGAACATGGAGAGGGCATCGAGCATCTCCTCACGCTTCTGCTGGCATTCTTCAACCAGTTCTGCAGGGATGTCCGCTTCCCGCATAGCCTCACCACTCTTGCCATCGAAAAAGAGGGCCTTCATGGTGACCAGGTCGACCACCCCTTCGTGCTTGTCTTCCAGGCCGATGGGGACCTGCATCAGCACCGCATTGTGACCGAGCTTGTCACGGAGCTGCTGGGCGACACGGTAGGGGTTTGCGCCCGAACGGTCTGTTTTGTTGACGAAAGCAAGGCGGGGGACTTTGTACCGCTTGAGCTGTCTGTCAACTGTGATGGACTGTGACTGCACGCCGCCCACCGAGCAGAGCACAAGAATGGCTCCGTCAAGCACACGCAGAGCCCGTTCGACCTCGATAGTGAAGTCGACGTGTCCCGGAGTGTCGATGATGTTGATCGGGTGGTCTTTCCATGCGACATTTGTGGCCGCCGAAGCAATGGTGATGCCCCGCTCACGTTCCAGCTCCATGGAATCCATTGTGGCTCCCACTCCGTCCTTGCCCTTGACTTCATGGATAGCATGAATCTTGTTGCTGTAGAACAGAATGCGTTCGGTCAGTGTCGTCTTGCCCGAATCGATATGGGCGCTGATCCCGATGTTTCGCATTTTTTCAATGTTGTACGCCATACTGAACAATTCCTTTTCCCATAACAGCAAACGTTTGTTTTAAAATTTCCAGATACCTTATCCAGACGATTCGCGTAAAATCGGCCTGGTTGAATTAGGAGAACCACATTAAGCGGCCGAGTAAAATAGTATGTGCAGAATCGATGTACAAAACAATTATTGTTCTTTTTCGGTCAGTGTTTTTACAGGGTTATATAAACCGGGTTCTGCGCGGGAGCCGCTTTTTGTTATTTTTCAGTGTTTATCCCGAAAAACTCATTCATTACGATGCGAAGGGAGATTTGTTGTGCATATTCTATACTTCATCACCTCTCACGGCTACGGCCACGGGGTCCGCTCCTGCGCCATCTGCAACAGTTTTCCTCCCGAGGTGTTTGTGACTTTCAGAACAGATCTTCCTTCCAGCTTTTTTAGGGAGGAGGTCAGAATCAGGCATCGTGTGAGGAAGGGAGTTTTTGATATAGGTTGTATCCAGAGTGATGGCGTTACGGTCGATATAGAGAAGACCCTTGGCACATATCGGGAAATCGAGAGGAGAAACGGGACGGTTCTTGATCAGGAGGTCCGGTGGTGCATCGAAAACAAAGTGGATGTGATAGTGAGTGACATCACCCCGTTTGCTTTTGAGATCGCTTCCAGAGCGGGAATACCTTCAGTGGCTGTTTCAAACTTTTCCTGGCATGATATCTATGCGGAGTATCTGCCTCTTTTTCCCAGGTACGGCGAGATGCTTGAGAGAATGGCACGGCAGTACCGGATGGCGGATCTTCTTCTGGCGCTGCATCCTGCGGCAGACATGTCCTGTTTCCGCCTCCGGAGGGATGTGCCGGTAGTGGGCAGAAGGGGAGTATGCCGCCGGGGGGAGATTTCCCGGGTTTACGGATTCGATGAAAAGAAGAATCTGGGTCTGATATATACCGGTAACTTCGGGATGGAGCGCGGATTGTGGCACCGGCTCGAGACGTTCACCGATTGGGAATTCGTGGGAGTGTATCCTCTTGGGGCAGATCCGTCAAACTATCACCTGGTCTCAAAGGAGCGTTTCAGGTATGAGGATCTTTCGGCATCGGCGGATGTCATTATCAGCAAAATGGGGTACGGAGTGTTTTCGGAGAGTCTGTTTCATGGAATTCCGTTGATTTATCTGCCGCGGGAGCATTTTGCTGAATATCCGGTGCTTGACCGGGAGGCGCAGAGGCTGGGTCTGGGGCTTTGTCTTGAACCGGAGCGGTATCTTCATCTTCAGTGGGACGGGATCTTGGAGCATTCTGCCAGGTTGAAGAGAACCCCTTACGCTGATGAGGGGGCCAGGATATGTGCGGGGGAGATTCTGAAAATGGGTACGGAAGAGAACCTTAACCTTTGAACACGGAAAACGGAGCTTTAGGGCAAGAACTCTGATTCTTTTCAGGCCGGATGATCCAAATGGTTGTAACCGTGAATTCAATATATTAGAATAGGGAGACGGAGATGTTCGGCGTGTAGTTTGGAAGAGCATTGGAATAACTCGGGAAAGGCATAGATAGTGAGTAATCCTCTGGAGAAGTTTTTTAAAGTGGAGGAACGGGCAGACGGGGTCTACATACAGGTCGGCCGCAAGGAGAAGAAACCCTCGGTTGAGGAGGTGTGTTCGGTTCTCAATGAAGCCGGGGTGATAAATGTGAACGAAGAGATGCTCAGGGATGTCATCACCCGTGCCAGGGGAGCATTCGAGCGTATCGGCCCCTCTTTTGAATATTATGATCCCAATATTGAATCTTATCTCAGTGCAGAAGTCACACCTGAAACAGCTGTTTTGACTGTCAATTCCAATCTTTTTTCAGAATACAAACTCGATGAAAAACTGCTGGCCTTTTACCTTTCCCGCAAGGGTGTCCGCTCGGGGCTGCAGAGGGAGAAACTCAGGAAAATCATTGCGGAAAAATTGTATGACAGGCCGCAGGTCGTGGCTGAGGCCAGGGCGGCAATAGCAGGTGCGGATGCGAAGATTGAATTCAAAGTCAACATCGATGAGCAGTTGAGTCCCGAGGTGCGCAGTAACGGGTCGGTTGATTACAGAAATGTACATGCATTCACTTCCGTATCAGCTGGGCAGGTTCTGGCACAGAAGATTCCACCCACGGAAGGAGTTGCGGGGGTATCGGTAACGGGAGAGCAGATTCCGGCCCAACCCGGCGAAGACAGGCCGTTGCCCGGCGGGCGCAACACCGAGATCAGCTCCGATGGTCTCAAGCTCGTTTCGACCAGGGATGGTGTGGTGAAACTTGAGGACGGGCATGTCAATGTGAAGGAGATTCTGACAGTTCCGGGGGATGTTGATTTCAGTACCGGCAATATCAAGTTCAGCGGGGATGTGGAGGTGGATGGCAATGTGCTGCCGGGTTTTTCCGTAGAAACCGAAGGGGACATACACATAAAGGGTGAAGTGGAATCAGCCCGGATTGTCTCCCGGAATGGTGCCGTGCGTATAGACAAAGGGGTGATCGGCAGAGAGGATACCTTGATTTCTGCCAAAACGGAAATTCACCTTTCCTTTGCACAGGAGGCTTTCCTCAGGACCGAGGGAACACTTGTTTTTGACAAGTTTCTTATTCACTGCGACAGTATTTGCCGTGAGATGGAGAGTGCCGGCAGCAAGGGCAGTGTCATGGGGGGGATCGTGAAAGCTGAAAAGTCAGTCAAGGTTCACGAGCTGGGCAGGGAAAATGAGGTGAAGACCAGCGTTGTTCTCTTTGATAAAATCAAAGAAAAACAAAAAGAGAAACTGAAGGAACTGCTCACTCTCGAGGAAAGATTCGTCAAGGAAATGGAGAAGGTCGAGCGCCAGCTTAAAACCAAGGCTGCAATTCTTAAAAAAGCAGGAGATGTCGTGACCGACCGGCACAGAAGCGAGGTGAAGAAGTGGATGCAGTTTTACGGTGCCATGAAGGAAAAGGCCGCTTATATCAGAAAAAACAAAGAGGAAGTGGAAAAGACAATAGCTGGTCCGCCCAGCATTGAAGGGTTCATACAGGTGAGCGGTACTGTTTTCCCCGGGGTGAAGATAAATATGTACGGCACTCCCCTGATCCAAAAACTGCCGCTGAACAATGTGGTACTACGATCTTCTGATAACCGGCCGGAAAAGGAATGACGCATGAACGACTTCGGTATTGCGGAGGCAAGAGGTGATTATTTGTGGGTAACTTTTCCCGAATCTCTTCCTCTTAAGCGGATTCATGAATTGGAGCGAAAGGTGATCGGAATGATAGGTGATCCTGTTCACAATATTATTATCGACCTTTCGCCGGTATCTGTTCTCTACTCTTCAGGTATAGGACTTCTGATACGTCTCAGGAAGATTGCCTTAAAGGCGGGCGGGACCGCAAGCCTGGTCAATGTCTGTGATTCTGTACGCCGTCTTCTGCTATCGTTCAATTTTGACAGGGTGTTTTCGATCTATGCCACTGATGTGGAATTCGAATTGACACAGGATGAGGTATGGAAGAAACACCTTGAGTCCCGTTTTCTGTTTCTTCCCGAGGTGGAAAAGGGTATCGGACGTATCGTGTTGTCCGGCAGGATGACCGCCGGGCAGGATTTCTCTGTCTGCAGATCTTTTTCTCCTGCAGGTAATGTCGGTCTCTACGTTTTCGATATGAGCGGTCTTGAAATGATCGACTCATACGGATACGGTGTCCTGCTTTCAGTTATCAAAGCTATAAGAGAAAAGGGTGCAGAATGCAGGGCTTTTGGAGCTTCGCAAGTAATAAGGGACATTCTGTGGATTTTGGGGGCTGGGGATTTTCTCACTTTCTTCGGTTCGGAGATGGGGGCGTTGACCGGTTAACCTGTTATCTGTTGTCTGCTGTTTGTCGGACCGGACGTGCCTGTGCTGAGCCCCGATCATAACTATTCCCTCGCACTCTTGATTGTTGGCAAAGTCCCGGTTCCGTTCTGTTAGGAATCATCCAGTTCAATCTTGGATTTAGCCTCCTTGTTACACGCCCAGACGTATTCCAGTCGAAACACCGACTTTTTTCTCCTCATCCGTTTAACCTATGCCAGATCTCCTTTCTGTAAAATCTCTTCGCTCTGTGCCCCGTATTTTTATATGGATGCATTCGAAAAACTCTCTTTAAAGGGGTGGATGTATGGAAAAAGCATATGACTACAGAGAAGAAAAGAACACTTCTTCGGCAAAGGCCTATGCTGAAGACATTCGGGAGAATGCTCAGGCCAAAACCGAAGAGCTGGCTCATTCGGGCAAGGATGTGGCGGTGAAGGAGATGGGAAACATCGGAAACGCCCTGCACTCTGCTACCGACAAGCTTCACGAGGAGAATGATTTCCTTGCTGATTTCGCCGATGTGGTGGTCGGGAAATTCGATCAGATGGGTGAATATATGAAAAATCACAGCAGCAGGGAGATGGTGACGGACCTTAATGAATATTCAAAGAAGAATCCCTACGTGGCTGTGGGCGGGTTATTCCTGGCAGGCCTTGCGCTGTCGCGTTTCATCAAGGCCGGTAAATAACACACGGGGAAAAGGACACAAAAAAGCTTCCATCAGGAGGTAGGTAATTATGGATTATGTAAAAGACAGGTTTGTTTCTGTTGAGGAGGAGTCCGTTGCGGATCTGTTGAGGGATTTTCGCGATGAGGCCGTAAACATGGCCCGTCAGCAGATAGAGCTGGCTAAAACAGAGACAGGCGAAAAGGTTTCCAGATTCGGAAGGAATGCCGCTTATCTGGCCGCAGGTGGGTTGGTGGCATATGCAGGCGCACTTTTTATATTGGCAGCCCTTACCTTTTTGGGTTATGTCGGGCTTATTGCGGCCGGGGTGTCACCTGCAGTTTCGATATGGCTTATGCCGCTGATAACGGGAGTTATCGTCGCCGCGGTAGGAATTATTCTGGTGTTCAAGGCGATAAGTACGTTCAAGAATACATCGGCGGTTCCAAAGAAGACGGTTCAATCACTGAAGGAGGACAGGCAATGGATATCAGAGAGAAGAAAGTAGCAGGGAATGGCCATGTGGCCATTCATGACTGGTCTCCGGTGGATGAAACGGGGCATCATAAGAGTTCCGATCAGATCGAGAATGATATCCAGGAAACCCGTCATACCATGGACACTATTTTAGATGCCATGGAGGGGAAGGTGAACCCTCGTACTATTCTGGATCGGTTCATTGATTCTTTCCAGAAACCGGAGAACAGACAGAAGGTGAGCGATACAATGGGCACCATTGGCAAGAGCATCTATCGCTCTTTTCAGCGCAACCCTCTGCCGATGATGATGGTGACTGCGGGGACCGCCTGGGCGTTCTGGGAAAACCGCAAAGAAACCAAAGAGCCTCAGTACTATCGCGAACCTATGGGACCATCTGCCGCTGAGCAGGCTCAGGGAGCTGCCGGAAAGATGGGTGAACGTGCCGGACAAGCTAAGGAAAAGCTTTCCGGAGCCCAACAGAAGGCCAAGGGAACAGCTTCCGACCTGTCCGGGAAAGCTACGGAAGGTCTCCGTAGCGGTGCTGAGAGGACCGACAAGGTGATTCACGACAATCCTCTCATTACCGGGGCTATAGCCATGGTTGCCGGTCTGGTTGCCGGAGCCCTGGCTCCCGAAACCGAGGCGGAAAGGAAAACCGTTGGCGAGGAGTCTAAAGAGGTTCAGAAAGAGGTTGAGGAAACCGGTAAGGGGGTGAGCGAAGCGGCAGAAAAAGGTCTGAGCGAAAACAAGCCCGAAGGGGCTCAGGAGCAGACTCTCCCTGCCCGGGATTTGACTCTCAAGCCGGAGAATACTGATACCAACCCTCTGGATATTTCTCAGTCGGAACTGGAGAAAAGAAGAAAAGAATCTGAAGGGGATTGGCCTCAGCAGTTGTAGAGGTGAAACGGGGCCGCACGGCCCCGTTTGACTATAGCAGTACTTGTATGGTAATTCCTTCTGGAATAGTGAAGCTGCCAAGTTCATTTTTTGAAATTTACTCCTTCGTCCTCTCCAGGCAATCACCGACTTTTCCTCTTCCCGGCAGGTCCGATTCTTGCTGTTCCTACCCAAGTCGGTCAGAACCTGAAGCGTTTCAAGTCACCCCAAATAAGGAGTTCTCATGCTGAGGAAAACCGTTTTTCTGCTTCTGGTCTCAAGCTTCCTTCTTTCTTTCTCTTTCGCTCAGCAGCCCGATACCTCAGGCGTGCCCCGCAGGAGACCACGTATGCAGTGTCCCATGGGGGGGCAGGGCATGGGTTCGTGTTCCATGATTCTCAGACCTCAGGTGTACCCCGCCCAGGACGGTGGATTTCTGGTGGTCATCGGTAATCGTCTGGTTAAGTACGACAAGAACCTTTCCCAAAAACAGACTGCCACGGTAGAGCTGAGTCAGGAGGAGATGCAGCAGATGATGGATCAGATGAGGCAGATGATTCAAAACTGTCGTCAGATGATGAATGAAATGCAGCCGGACACAACTTCGGGCGGTCAGTGAAGCTGAAAAA
>JBKHHW010000095.1:0-11348 GCA_046538945.1 Chitinispirillaceae bacterium
CGTTCAGTGTTCAACGTTCAGTGTTCAACGTTCAGTGTTCAACGTTCAGTGTTCAGTGTTCAGTGTTCAGTGTTCAGCGTTCAGGGTTCAGCGTTTTTCGTTTTGCATGCGACCACCCCGAGCTCGGAATCGACACTTGTTTTGAGCATATCCAGGAGGCGAACAGGTAGAGATTCCCTTTTTACACACCAAAATCTCGTGTTTCGACTAACTCAACATGAGAGGAGGCGGACCGGCCCGCTCTCTCCGCGAGAGCTGCTGAGTGATATGAAGATATGATTTGAAGAGGACTATGCTTCGACTCCGAAGACTACGCTCAGCATGAACGGAACGGAGAAGCCGGTATCCTGGAACTGAATCCCGCTGATAGCCTACGCTCTGCATGAGCGGAAAAGTTCCTACGTCGAAGCGTAACTCCTCCCTGAAAAAAATTACCACCTCAAATGTCCATCTATTTATATTGCAGATATGCTTAGAATCCATGAGAATATCCAAATTATCTTTACCATCGCAGCAGCCGTCAATGCGGCAGCAGTTGCCATGTCTATGGATATTCTCCCGGATTAAGCTTACAGCCAGACATGATATGACAAGGGCTTTCCGGGACTTTCCCGGAGAGCCCTTTTTCTTTTAATCAAACAATCAGGAGGTACTATGAAACGCATTTCCGCCGCAGCGGCAGCAGTCCAAGCATCAATTGCCCGGATCACTATTCTGTTTCACACATCAGACCAGAAATTCAAACGAAAAAGGCGGTACCGACATGAAAAGCTATGAAACCACCCTCCTCTCCCAACCTGCTCAACGGGTTCTCAACATACCCCGTTCCGGCATCCGCGAACTGCTGTCAAACTCACAGGGCAAAAAGATAATCTCATTCGGCGGAGGGGTTCCGCACGATTCCCGCGTTCCGCTCAGACAAATAGAAACTGCCTTCGAAAAAGTACTGTCCCGCTGGGGAACACAGGCATTCCGCTACGGAGCCTCGGAGGGTGAACTTACATTACGCGAACAGGTATCCCACTGGCTTTGCGGGCTGGGGATAGATGCCCGTCCTGACCAGGTCCTCATGGTGAACGGATCCCAGCAGGGACTCGACCTGCTGGGCAAGGTACTGATAGATCCCGGTTCCAGAGTGCTTGTGGAACGCCCGACCTATCTGGCCGCTCTCCAGGCTTTCAGTCCCTATGATCCGTTGTATGATGAATTAGAACTGGACCTGGAGGGTATCAGTACCTTTCAACTGGAGGACAGATTACGATCGGGTCCTTACCGCTTTTTCTATACCATTCCCTCGTTTCAGAATCCTTCGGGCACCTACAGTCCCGATGCCCGGCGGATTATAACCGCGCAACTGCTGAACAGACATGGTACGCTTCTCGTGGAGGATGATCCGTACAGTCAGCTCTACTACGACTCTGATTCTTCCCCGCGACCGATCTGCTCCTTCGGAGTTGAGAATGCAGTTTTTCTGGGAACCTTTTCCAAAATGGTTGCCCCCGGGTTCCGCCTGGGATGGATCTGGTCAAATTCTGAAATATTGCGGCATCTGCTGACAGTGAAGCAGGCGGCAGATCTGTGCACCGGGCGCTTTCAGCAGCTGCTGCTGAGTGAACTGCTGAATGATCTGGACCTGAAAAGTCACCTGAAGGAAAACCGTAACTTCTATACAGTGCAGAGAGACACTATGCAGCGGTTCATGACAAAGCACCTTCAGGAACACATGGACTGGAACCAACCCCGGGGCGGAATGTTTTTCTGGGCAAAACTGAGGCGCGGACTGGGTGCCGAAGAACTGCTCGACAGATGCTTCTCCCGGGGGGTCGCCTTCACCGACGGAGCCGCATTCTTCGCTTCCGATCCGAAAAAAGAGTACCTGCGTATCAATTTCACTCAGTGTACCCCGACGGAAATGGATGATGGCCTGGAGGTGATGAAAGAGGAGATAGAAAGAATGACCGACTGAAACCAGGGTGTCCGGCACTTGCCGGACACTACTGTCAGGTCTTGCGGGCTATCACCAGCATTTCATAATCCTCCGTACTGAGTTTCACATCCCGGCTGAACGCTCCCTGAGGACAACCGAAAAATCCAATATCGGTAAACCCCAGAGTCTTGAGCAGCCAGGTGATCTCGGAAGGCACATAGTAGCGTTCATTACATTTAAGAGTCATTTTCCTGCCGCTGTCATCAGTTGTTTCGTAAACGGAATGATCTCTGAAAGTCATGAGATCGAAACTGTTATCAGAACTGCTGCCTTCCACCATATTGGAATCTAAAAAGACCTTTACCGAGTGGTAGAGAGGGAACAATCCGTTAAGCGTGGTGAAAATGAACTTACCACCGCTTTTCAGTGCCCTCGCGGCCCCCTGGAGAATCATGTAGTTCATTTCATCTGTCTCCATAAGCGGAAACGCTCCCTCGCAGAGCATAATGACCAGATCGAATCTAGGAGAAAAAGAGAGATTACGTGCATCGGCACGGATATACCTGACATCGACAGAGGCTTCGGATGCTTTTTCTCTGGCCCTTGAAAGCATGGATAGGGAGAGGTCTACCCCCGTAACATTATAACCGCGTCTGGCCAGTTCGACCGAATGTCTTCCAGTTCCGCACCCCACATCGAGAATACGCTTGTCTTTATCGAAGAAAAGCTCATGCTCGATGAAATCGACCTCACCCAGCGTACCCTTGGTGAACTCCTCCTGATCATATTTCCGGGAATAATTTTCAAACAATTCCTCATACCACTGGCTCATACACGCCTTCCCACTATTTAAAATCCAGGTCTGCCCGCATAAGTGCAAATAACATAATATCACGGGCGAAAACAACCATCTGGCCAATATTAATTCACCCCTGATAGAAAAAAATTTTGGAAGCGGGCAGATATTACTTTTCTTAAGCAGAAATACTGAAATCTCCGACAACAGAATACAAGATGTCCACAGATTGCATTCACATATCCGTTCTGAAACTGGTTGCCATCACCTGTGCCTCAGGCGACCTCTCTTCAAACCATTTTTCCCCTCCCGACCGCACCAGCCGTGCCATAAAAGCGCACCAGAAAGTGCAGAAATCCTACGGTGATGACTACCAAGCGGAAGTAACCGTTTCCGTCACAGTGGAAGAGGATGCCGCGGTAAGCGGCAGAACACCCCTGAAACTGCGGGTAGGCGGAAGAATAGATGGTGTGATCAACTCCCAAACGCCACCAGTCATCGAAGAAATCAAAACAGTTCTTACAGATTTGGATTCACTTTCTGAATCAGACAACCCGATGTACTGGGCGCAGGCTCGCTGCTACGCCTTCATGTATGCGCAGGAAAACGACCTCGACCAGATTACATTACGGATTACCTACGTACAGCTTGATACTTTTGAAACGAAGTCATTCGAAACAACAGAATCCAGAACAGATCTTCAACTGTTTTTCACTGAGGCCGCGGAGCGGTATTTCCGTCTCGCACGCATGTCTGAAGAGTGGAAAGTAAAACGGAACGGTTCCATTGCCGAACTATCCTTCCCTTTCGGGACTTTCAGACCACGACAGAGAGAATTTGCCGGTGCTGTGTACAGAGCAGTAAAAAACGGTGAACACGTCTTCGCCCAGGCTCCTACCGGTACCGGAAAAACCATCGCTACCCTCTTCCCATCAATAAAAGCAATGGGGGAAGATGCGGCTGAAAAGATCTTCTATCTGACCGCCAAAGGAGTTACCGCATCACTGGCCCGCAGTTCCCTTCAACTGATGCGGACAAAGGGCCTTAAGATCAGATCTGTGATCCTTACGGCAAAAGACAAGATCTGCTTTCTTTCCGAAAGGTCCTGCAACCCGGATGATTGTGTCTACTGCAGAGGATATTACGACCGTCTGAATGGAGCTCTGCTGGAAACCTTTGAAAATGAGGATTTTGACAGAGAGAACATAGAAAAAATTGCCGAAACCTATTCCCTATGCCCATTTGAACTGAGCCTTGACATAGCGCTCTGGTGCGACTGCATAGTCTGCGACTACAACTATGCCTTCGATCCCAGCGTGTACCTCAGACGGTTTTTCGAAGAGGAGGACGGCCGCTATGTATTCCTTATCGATGAGGCTCACAACCTGATCGACAGGGCGCGGGAGATGTTTTCCGCGGAGTGCATATCACAACGCTACTCATCTCTCAAAAAGAAGATCAGACGCGGAATGCCGGAAACAAGCAGATCACTGACAAAGCTCGTGAAACTGCTCAAAGAGATCGGGTCCACCATGGGAAGCGAGGTCTTCACCACCGAACCGGATCCTCCCCCGGCGCTTGTTTTCCAGCTTGCCTCCTTTGCAAGAGCAGCACAGAAGCGGCTCGCCCGCAACGAACCCCACCCGGCCCGGGACGATTTACTGGAGCTCTATTTCGATACACTTTCGTTTCTGCGTATCGAGGAGGAGTATGACGAACGTTACGTCACCACTTTTACAAAGCAGGACAAGTCATTAGCAGTGAAACTTTTCTGTCTGGATCCCTCCTTTCTTCTCAGAAAAGCTCTCAAGCGGGCCAAGGCGACTGTGTTTTTCTCAGCAACCCTCTCCCCTCCGGGCTATTTCAGAGACATCCTGGGAGGAAACGATGAGGCCAAACTGATTCGTATCGGCTCACCCTTCCCGCCGGAAAATCTCAAAGTGCTTGTCGGTTCAACAATTTCCACCTACTACAAGGATCGGAGCACAACAGCTCCCCAAATCGCAGTCATGATTTCAGAAAGCGTGAAAAGGAAAAAAGGCAACTATCTGGTGTTCTTTCCCTCCTATGCCTATCTCGAGATGGTGAAAGAGCACCTGTCAACGATCAGTCCGGAACTGCAGCTGTTGATCCAGACAAAAGAAATGGATGAGAATGCCCGCAAAGCGTTCCTGGATGCTTTCAACGAGGAGAATTCAGAAACTTTGGTGGGTATGGCGGTCATGGGAGGAGTATTCGGAGAGGGAATAGATTTGGTGGGAAACAAGCTGGTCGGAGCGGTAGTGGTGGGAGTAGGACTTCCGCAGATAAGCGATGAACGTGAACTGATAAGAGACTATTTCCAGAAAACCAGGGAGGCGGGGTTTGATTTTGCCTATGTTTACCCCGGAATGAACAAGGTGCTGCAGGCTGCGGGAAGGGTAATCCGTACAGAACAGGACAGAGGCATTTTAGTGCTGATAGACAAACGCTTCACCCATCACCCGTACCGAAATCTGCTTCCTCCGGAGTGGGAAATCAGTTATGTAGGTAAAAACAGTTCGGTAAACGAGCCGCTGGAACGATTCTGGAAACACTTTCCCTAAAGTCCTCAGCTTTCCAACACCGTTTCTTTTGGTTATGTTGAAACGCAATCATATTGGAAGAAAGCCTTTGGATATCCTCTCAGCGGATGCCCACCATTGGAAAAACCTGGTCGGGAAGATGGAAATGCCGGGCATTCGCCTTTGACAAACGCCCGGCATTATGTATCTATTCACTCACTGTTATCTGAAACCCTTGATCTTAGCCTTTCCTATTTTGGCCTTCAGATCAGCTTCCAGTTTTTTGAGACTATCATACTGCGCAGGAGTTTCGATTATGACAAACTCCACCCGTCTGTTGGCCGCACGCCCCGCGGCAGTGGTGTTGTCGGCAACCGGAACCCCCTCACCGTACCCGATAGCTATGAGGCGGTCTTCAGGTACCCCCTTACTGAGCAGGTAATCTCTCACCGAAGCTGCACGGGCAGCTGAAAGCAGCAGGTTATACTCATCCTTGCCCTGGGAATCGGTATGACCCTGAATCTCGTAGCGCAGATGCGGATACTGTTTCAGGAACTTCGCCACGAAGTCAAGTGACGTATGGGAAGCGGACATGATTTCCGCGCTTGCGGTCTTGAAGTTTATCGCTCTAAGCGAGGTGTTGAGTTGCTTTTCCTCTTTTTCAGTCGGCTTCATGAGTGTATCGGGACATCCGTCCTCATCCTTGTAGCCGTTATGCGTTTCCGGCTTCTCAGGGCACTCATCCGATCCTGTGCAGATATCGGCATATTTGTCACTCAAACCCTGCTCACCAACCCATGGATCACATACCCCATCGTCATCATTGTCCGGATCAGGACACCCGTCCTCATCTTCGAAGCCATCAACATCCTCGGGGTCATCCGGACACTTGTCCTCGTCATCCGGAATGCCGTCACCATCATTGTCCGGATCAGGGCATCCGTCCTCATCCTCAAAACCATCATGATCTTCCGGCTCATCAGGGCACAGATCGATTCCATCATGAATACCGTCACCATCCCTGTCATCCTCCGGACACCCGTCCTCATCCTCAATACCATTGAAATCCTCCGGTGAATTCGGGCACTGATCAAGAGAATCGGGGATACCATCCTTGTCATTATCGAAATCGGGACACCCATCCTCGTCCTCGAAGCCATCGAGATCTTCCGGTTCATCAGGACACTTATCGAGTGTGTCGGGAACCCCGTCCTTGTCGTTATCGTAGTCCGGACACCCGTCTTCATCCTCGAAACCGTCGTGATCCTCAGGCTCATCGGGACACTGATCTATCCGCTTACACACATCAGCATACTTATCTTCCAAACCCTGCTCGGTAACCCATGGGTCACATATTTTATCACCATCATTGTCAGGATCAGGACACCCGTCCTCATCCTCGAAACCATCGAAATCCTCAGGGTCATCGGGACATTTATCATCCCGGTCAAGTATTCCATCCTCGTCCCGGTCGGTTTTCATACCCCATCTGAAGGAGATTCCACCAGCCAGCTCAGCTCCACGACGGGGCATGAAAAACATGCTCCCGATAGCCTTGTAGGAAGCATCAACTGTCACATATTTGAAATTCAAACTTGCACCTAGAGCGGTGGCATATCCTTCCGAACCGCCCAGAGCCATACCCAGCCGCACGGGAAGAAACCCGTGCAGCAGCCCGGCCTCACCGCCCAGAGTGAATCTGGGAACCAGAGATGTACGACCGGGGGATTTGACCAGTTGCTGTTCGTAATTGACACCGCCGGAAAGGTATTTTGAAAGGTAAACCAGATCCTCTTTTTGCGACATGTCGTACATATAAGAATAACCTATATTGAATGACAAAGGAAGAAAGGTGACGAAATAAGGGACAGGTTTAAGCGAATCGCGCTGATCAGAGAGATATTCGTTCTCGTTGCGGTCAAAGGTCTCTTCCACCGGTTCGAAGAAATCCATCACATCCAGGCCCTCTTTTTCGACTTTATAGGTAGCCTTGTGAGCATCACCACCCCAGAAAATGAGTCCCAGGTTCTGCACATCAATGGAAACCGAATGATCATCGTCGTAAAGAGCTCCCCCTATGTCAAACCCGATACCCTGACCGTGAATCGGCCCGAAATCGTCTTCGAAATTCCATTCACCGCTGAAACCGCTTCCTGCAGTCATCACCTCAACCTGACCACTCATGTCAAGCCGGTTGGTTTCCTCATTGTAGGTCAGGTGGCTTTCGGGCAGTGCTTCCGCCTTGAGAACCGAATGCCCCAGAATCAGCTTGACACCTACCCCGCCTGCCCCGCTCCTGAGTCTGAAGAGGTCGTGAAGGGCGGGTATGGTCACAGGAAGACCCAGCTTGGCGGATATTTCAGTTGTCCAGATAGCATTGACATAGAAATCTGAAAAGTCGAGTGTGTTTCCCCGAAGCACACCGTCCGTATTGGAAAAAACAGGAAGCAGCAGTCCCTCCGAAAGTCTCAGCTCCTGGTCGATATTTGTCTGCACGTTAAGAGCGAAGCCGTGAGTGGATGCACTGAGAAGAGATGTTCTCATTCCGGTGAAAAGACTCACTCCCCCCTTAAGCTCTTCAGTCAGTTTTGCCGAGACTTCTTCGGAATTCATACCCTCCAAACCGAAACTTTCCTCAAATACTGAGGACATCAGCCTGGAAGTGGCCTGCAGATCGGTGACATTCCAATACTGGTAGAAAGGAGAGACCGCCAGCTTGTCACTCCAGTATGCAATCGAGGTGGGAAAAAGATAGTATCCCCCGCGCGGAACACGGTCCACACCAAGAAGTGCGGGGTTTCCATATAAGGCATCCAGGGAAGACCCTGCGGCATTGCGGGCCTGAGTAGCTCCCGCATTCAGGGGATTATTATCCGGTCCGGCAAACGCGAACAAGGACAAACAGCATAAAATCAGTACTGCACAGCCGAATCTATTCATCGTAAATCCTTTCGAATTCATTGAGGCAGATCACCAGATCATAAGTGAATCGCTATTGTTTGTACCTTCAACCCTGAACCACGATTTGATATCCACATAGTCTGTATCGGAAAGCGCCTCGTGGGGCTGCTTTTGAAGAAAACGGATCTGCCATCTCCAGGAGCAGGTATCTGAAGAAACAAGCTTGTCTATCTGATTTTCTTCAAGAACAATCGAATTGTAGACCGAATCGGTAAGAGACCGCTGGGGGAGGTAAACCCCGTCTGAGCCCAGAAGATTCACAAACCCCGCTGCATCCGCGGCATCGTCCCGGGTTATCATACTGTAGGCATCATCAATGGAAAGAGCTGCCAGGTCAGCCATTCTATTCTTGGGAGCTACCAGAGCGTGAAGCCGCAAGTAGAGGTTGGTGTTGTTCCACATGATCATATTGAACTCCGCCCGCCTCTCCTTCATCTTGTTCACGATTCTCATCTGGTCGAACATGGCGAAGGTGTCCGTACCCAGATCCATGGTGAACGAATCGGCAATGGCCCAGTCGAAGTTGGCATTCATGATGTAATGAGCATCGGTTCTTATGGTAGTCCGCCCAATATGCGTGAAGTACTCAGGATCACTTGTCTCCATATCGTTAACCACCAGCATGGGAGTTCCCACCGGAAGGGAGGAGCGGCTCACCACGGCAATGGAATCGGGAAAACGGTTAGTGACATTTGTAATGTCAAGCAGATGTGTGTAGGAGGTGTCATTTTTTATATCGACGAATTTGGCAGTGGTGGCGGCTGTCACTGACGGGTCTTTGATATCATACATGGTGATTTCGGTTACAAACGTGTCGATCTGAGTATGCTTGTGAAGAACAGGGTTCACGTGTATGCGGGCCTCGACATCCTCGAAAATGAATCTCCCCCGCATGTTCGCCTTGTTCTCATCAGGCCAGGGAAAGTCAATAGGAACGTATTGAGTATCGTTGTCCCGCACAACCTCCTTTTTCACAATGCCGTAAAATTCTCTGAACTGAATATTTTTGGATTCGATCACAAAAACCAGGGAATCATCCTGATTAATGGAGATGCGTCTTTTGGTGGAAACATTGGGATATACAAGATAATCCATGTAACTGACCGATTTGTCAAGACTGTCGCTCCATTCGGTGAAAAGTCTGGAAACATTCACTGCTCTTTCAAAGGTCATACTCTTCTGTTTCGCTCTCACATCTATAGTATCAACCCTCTTCGCAGGAATCCTTCCGTCAAAAAACTCGATACTGTCATCAGTGCTTGGATTTGCAAGCGAAAGGTCTTCCCTGCTTCTTACGTTGTTTTCACTGCAGTAGTGGGTGGCCCAGAGATGCTGATGGTATCCAACGCCTTTGAAATCTAGATCAGTGTAGTTTTCAACCCGGTAATAAAACGTCCCCCCCTTGAAATCCACATACTTCATCTCCACCGTATCGCTCAGTTCATAGGCGACTCTAAAATCCTTTTCGAAATCCTTAAGAACCGTATTTTCGATGTCCACCTGGCCGGCAGTCAAACCGTTGAGAGATATCGCAAGCTGAAGCTCGCTTCCGGCGTCAAACGAACCGGCCGAGGTGGTTGTTGCGGAAACGGAAACCGGAACCGGAACATCAAGCGTGTTTCCGGCTGCCGCAATAGGAATTTCAGCACTTCCTCCGGCAGGAAGATCAGCAACCTGCCCCGAACCGAACCCGGCAATGTCAATTTCAAAAGCACTCAATCCCACATTCGAACTGTTGGTGACGGTAATGGAAAGAGAATCGCTGTCATCCGTGAATACTATACTGTATATGTCGGTTATATCAATATCCTGAGAAGGAATGGCTAATGGTGTATTTGACGGAAAATCCCCGGCCAGAGGAATGGACTGATTCACTTCCGGAATACCGGACAAGGGGATCGGCCCCACTTTGTGGCTGATACGCTTATCCCCGAAGTTCTTCTCGCTTACCTGAAGATCCAGAGATTCCCGCTGCTTAACACTGAAAGCCACCGTATTGCCCGTAACTGTATCCGCAGCCAGCTGCGAACTGTCGCTGTAGTAAGTACTGTCGACATTGAGAATGCGCATGGTGCTGTCCAGAGGAAAGAGTCCCGACATCTCTTCTCCAAGAACAAGCTTGTGATTGATAGGAACCTCGATTGCCGAACGCCACTCGAGCGGATCCTTGTCCGCAGGATTGATACAGGAAATCAATCCCAACCCCATGCAAACAACCGAAACTACTACGGTTTTGATGCCTCTATTCAACACTAACCCCCTTCAAAAGGTGCTCTTTTCCATACCCATAACTCTTAAGTTTAAAATACAATCCTGCAAATTGTCAAATTCTGACCAAATTTTCGAGTATTCAAAGCTCCATTCTCCTCTGGAACTCTTCCCAAAACCCCTCCTCAAGCCGGATGGTCTTGCCCTCCACTTCGAGCTTGCCCTCCTGTGAAAGCCTGGCAAGAAGCCTTGAATATGTCTCCGGAGTTGCACCGATAGCCGCCGCCATATCTTTTTTGGATAATGCGGGAACCACACTTTCCTTCAGACCGTAATGATCCCTTATGTACATGAAGAAACGCTCCTCCACATCATGCATGGTAAGAAAGCGGATCCTGTCAGCCAGATAGCGCTGCTTGCGCATGAGCATAGATATAAAGTCGTTTCTGAAATCGGGTTTATCAAGGAGGCAGTAGAATTGATGTTTGGGGATAGTAAAAAGAAGGCCCGGTTTCATCACTGTGGCAGTAACCGGATACTGATTGCGCTCGAAAAGGACCACTTCCGCAAATGGCTCTCCCGGCCCGATCACCTTGATCACCATTTCCCTGCCGTCGGAAGTGTTTTTGTACAGCCCGACAGCCCCGCTCCCAAGAAGGTAGAAGGCGAAACCCTTGTCCCCCTCATGAAACAGCACCTCTTTTTTCTTGATCTGCTTCGGTATGCAGATGTCGGCCAGAAGTTCTCTGCTCCTGGAACTTATTCCCTGGAAAAATTCCGAGCGTTCAAGAAATGTCACTATATCCATGTATTTGACCCCTATACCATAATATAAATAGAGTAGGCCGTTCAACGTTATCCGTTCAACGTTATCCGTTTTCCGTTGCTGCCTTTATCCGAGAGGTGAATTCAG
>JBKHHW010000272.1:0-2732 GCA_046538945.1 Chitinispirillaceae bacterium
AAAGCGTCCAAAATGTTTCTTAAGAAACAGAAGCGCAAACGCAGAAGGAAATGAGTTCAGGCCGGCTAGTCCGGTACCGCAGGATACTGCTCCCGCTTGACATTCGGGGCGTAAGTATTAGCCCCGTTTGGTATATTCACTTATATTCCCTCTTTACCCGGACCTGTAATTCCCAGTTCTGAAACGGTTCGCGGGAAAGAAAAGCGCCGGTCTGTACCTGATCGAGGTAAAATAGACCCGCACAGTATCATTTCAATTGCTGGGCGCCCCTCTCAGACACCCTGCAATGCTCCTTATCTTAGCCCTGAAAGGGTGTGATATGACAGCCCGGGGTAAGCCGTCTTCGGGGCAGCCCCGGGTATGATGTCAAAAAAAACTGAAGCCCTGAGGGGGCGCGATATTCTTAACATACCAGACTAGTGATCCATCCTCCCGCAATCACGCAGAACAAGCCTACTCCACAGACGAGCTCAGGGTAACAAAACAGTCCCAGGCCGGGGCTGTGCATATTATGTAAATGACACGTTGAACCCTGAACGCAGAACGTTTATATTACTAACGTCACAACCCTGTCTTCAGTTCCGAAGAGAAAAATGAAATCACAAATCTTTATAATTCTGTGCCTGCTGGCCGCTGCTGGCTGGGCAGAAGAAGCAAAGCACTATTTTGTGAGAGCAGATGTGGTCAATGTAAGAGAAAAGCCCGACGGGGAGGCTTCCATTGTGGGACGGCTCAGAATCGGCAACATTGTCTACACTTCAGAGGAATCCCAGGGCTGGGCCAGGATCGACTCGGTGCTGATCCGTGGCGTGAGCAGATTACCCCGCCTGAACGGCTGGATTTTTCTGGGAGCCTGTACTGAAAAGAGGGTTGATATTAAATATGTAAGCAGGCTGCGTAATCTGGCCGTTACGCTTGAAGACAAAATAAAGTGGTCTGAACGGAGAGCGGCGCTGAAGCCCGATGAAAAGATGTACCTGGAGGAACTTCAGAAGCTTTATTTCGCTGCGGGAGATACATCCCGGGCCCTTGCCGTGGGACAAAAGCTCCGGAGAACAGATCCTACGTTCCTTGCTCACGTGATAGATAACAGGTGTTATCTTCTGGGTGTGATTGACTCAGCGGGGGATTTCCGAAAACTGTCCTGGAAGCAGACTCCTGATACCTATACGGGTACAAAAGAGTGGACCATATACAATGATTCAGACAAGGTAAGTAAGAGTGAAGTGGAAGCTTTGAGAGTACCCCTTGCGGGTATATTGTGGTATAAGCAGAATTCCAACGCTCCCTTTCAGTTTGTTTCTCCTGAAATTGTTCCCGACGAAAGCTACACTCCCAAGTATGACGGAAAGGACCGGTATTACGCCGATATCGATGGCACAATCACCTTCCGACTGGATCTTGGGGAAATGCCCTATGCGGAGGACAACAGTATCATTGCCTCCAAGCCGTTCAACAATGTCAAAACCGAAGGAATAAAAGGCAAAAAGGATTTCGCCCTCCTTGGCAAGTATAAGACACAGCTTGCCGGCACATTCCTCAACCGCAACGGACTTCAGGGAACATACTATGCATACCTTCCCGAATACGGCTACACGGATGTGGTGCTTCATGGCTACATCAGAGGGATGTGGTATCTCACCCTGAGAGGCGTATTCGATTCAAAAGGAAAGCGAGTCTGGCCGAATGAGTCGGAAAACTACGACACCCGCGAATTCGAAACCCCTTCTTCATGGTTCCGTTTCGGCAAGGACAGCACTTCACCCGCCTACTCGGTTATTCCCTATACGGATTCATATCAGAAGCCCTCCTTCGAGAAGCATAACGGGCGTTTCGGTTACCAGGTGGTAAGGATAGGGAAAGAGGGGACAAAGGTGTTTTATGCCACCAGGGATTATGCAGGAGACTGATAGCAGTAAGGAAATAAAATGAAACAAAGCCATATTGCTCGAATGCGGATCACCCTTGCAGAAAACGCTACAAGCTCACACTTTCGAAACCGAACTGGAAAAGAAGCACTATGAAAACCTGGCGAAATGATCTCCATTTCTACTGCTTTTTGTTTTTTATTCTCATTGCTATTCAGAACTCTTCCGGTTCCAATTTCAATGGAATATGGAGTGGTGAACACAGCTGGCTTTATATTTATAATGAAAAGTTTACTCTGGAATACCGTGAAACATTATTACAGATCAGTGGTGGAAATGTAAGTGAACTAGGGTATTACGATTTGATTTCCGGAAAACTGACATTCACCCCTGAAGACACTTTTTTAGAAATAGAAACAATTACCCCAGATCCTTATAACAGCACATACAAACGTATGTTTGATACGTCCACAACTAAAGGGAATAATTCATTAAGGGTCAGAAATGATACTCTTTGGATTTCGGATAAAAAAGAATCCATATCGTTCAAAAGAATACCAAAAGAACAGAACCCATACATTTACAAAAATTTCACTTGGCTTGAGTTAACCGATTCGCTGTCGTCTGATAATGAAGTTCTTAAAACAAAATTGCCGGGAATGTCGAACCTAACGCTTGCCTATCATACACAAAATGGCATCTCTTTTATGAGGGCAGAGAAAGGCAAGTGGATCAATTCAGAGCTGGAAATTCCCACAGTACATTCAACAGACATTAATTATGCAGAATCTGATTCAATGAGATATGCTCTCTATATTGCTGAAAACAAACTCTTTTTGGCACACCAGAAAATCAGAGGACCAA
>JBKHHW010000273.1:0-2714 GCA_046538945.1 Chitinispirillaceae bacterium
GGTAGGCGGTTTCGACCGGGATTGGTCCGTATTTTTCATCCAGAGCGAAAAAGAGCAGAACCTCGTCCAGGGAATCCGCGCCCAGATCCTCTCTGAGCCTGCTGCTCTCCATTATAAGATCCACCCTGGTACCGAATTTCTCCGAAATGAGGTCTCTCACCATATTTAAAAAAACAGTTCTGTCCATTTATTCTTTTCTCCAATTTGATCAATCTGTTTAGATGTGAAATGATTCCGAGGGCCGCCAGGAACGATTCATCACTGAGATCGAATTTGTTCTGTATGGGGTTCAAGCGGTCCGAAGAGAAGTATTCTGCAAATGGAGTGCCACGCCTGCGGGCCGGGCTGGCAATCACTTTTTCAATAACCTATTTTGCATAGTACGGGTGAAATTAGAAAACAAGATGTCTGCCGGAAGCGTAGTTGCTGGTTTGACCCCCACAATCTGTTAAAGCTACGGGAGGATTCGTGAAACGACTTTTCAGATCATTGCCCTTTTTTATACTGCTTTTCATTTTGGGAAACCGGGTTTCCGCTCAGGATGCCGCTAGACCTGACAGTACTGTCCACGCCCAGATAGAAAACGTGCTTGAACTGCTCGAAAATCCTCAGCAGCGGGAGGAGTTCGCCTCCCAGCTTCGTGCGGTTCTGCAGGCAAAAACGCAGGTAGCTGATACTGCCGGCGAAGAGAAGTCCCCCTCCATTCTTTCGCTCAACCTTTTCGACCGGTTCGGCGCCTTTCGCGACCGCACCCTCTCCACTCTGCACGAAATGGGAAAGGAACTATCCACTCTTCCCCTGAGTTATGAGCGGGTAAAGACGGAAATGAGTGCCCAGGAGTATCACGAACGCTTCATTTCGTTTGTTCTTGTGCTCACGGTAAGCATTCTGGCTTCTGCGGCTCTCCTGGTTGTTTTGCTTTACCTTTCCAGAGCTGTCAGGAACCGCTATCCTGACAAGTGGGCTCAGGCTCTCTCCCGTCTTGTCACGGGGAGTGCTTTCTGGGCATCGGTGGCAGTCTGGGGATTTCTGTTCAATTCATTTTTTGATTTTTCCGCCTCTTTTGAGGCATTCATATTCAGAATCACCGTGGCTTGTCTGATTTTTTCCTCCGTGCGTGCCCTGAGTCATGCGGTGTTCCGCCCCGGTGATCCTGATCTGAGGCTGGTTCCCATGAACGAGAACAAGGCCTGGTACGTGGTTCTGTGGAGCGGAAGGGTGCTGCGTTTCTCTCTTTTCATGTATCTTGTCTACCAGACTGCACTGCTTCTCGGGTGGCCTGTGGTGATGGCCACAATCGAAGCCCTGGCCAAAACCGGAATCGCGGTGATGCTTGCCATCGTGGCTTTTCAGAAACGTCACGCCCTCGATGTGAGCAATCTGTTCCATCCGATCGAGGGATCGGCCGAGTGGAAAAACGCACTGCGCGGAGCGGCGAGATTCCTGCTGCAGCGCCTTTACATCCTGATAATCTCCTATCTCTGTTTCATGGCGTTTATCAGCCTTCTGGGATTCGAGGGAACGTTCCAGTACTTCATTTCCGCCACACTCCGCTCCATACTTCTTTTCATGGGAGTTCTTCTGGTCATGGCCGTGTGGCGTTTCGTTGTCAAACACATATCATCAGCAAACGCCTCTGTCGCCAGGTCGTTCCCCGATTTTCATCAGCAGTTCGTAAAAAAAGTGAGCCTGGTGGAACGGATCGGCTACGGGGCAATTACACTGGGTTCGGTACCGATGTTCTTCGAATTCTGGGGTGTCGGTCTGGTTACCTTGGCAAGAGAGTGGTATCCCGCTCTGAGAGTGGCGATAAACGTTGCGGTCATTATCGGAATAGCTTTTCTTCTGGTGCATTTGTCTTTTTACTTGATTGCCAAATTTCAGAAAAGGGCTGCCGTGCGAATGCTGGGCAAGCGCACGTATGATTCCGAGGTGGAGAAGAGAGTGGACACATTGGGTAAAGTATTGAAAAAAATCGCTCTCAGTACGATTGCCGTTCTTGCATTTCTGATGGTAATGGATGAACTGGGGATAGATATCAAGGCCATGCTTGCCGGAGTGGGAATTCTGGGTCTGGCGGTAGGTTTCGGTGCCCAGAGCCTGGTGCGGGATGTAATAAGCGGACTGTTCATAATCTTTGAAAATCGGATACGAGTGGGTGATGTGGCGATAATCAACGGAACCGGCGGACTTGTGGAACAGGTGAATCTGCGCACGTCAGTTTTAAGAAGCCTTGATGGAACGGTGCATGTGTTCCCCAACGGCACTATCAATACCCTTTCCAATATGACTCACGAGTACTCTTTTTATATTTTCGAGATCGGTGTGGCATACAAGGAGGATACTGATCGGGTCACCTCGGTGGTCAAGGAGATCGGGGATCAGATAATGACCGAAGCGGATTTTTCCGAAGCCATACTGGAGCCCATAGAGATTCTGGGCGTGGACAAGTTTGCGGATTCAGCGGTGGTAATCAAGGCCAGAATCAAGACTCAGCCGATAAAACAGTGGATGGTGGGTCGTGAGATCAACCGCAGGATAAAGAAGCGCTTTGATGAGCTGGGTATCGAGATCCCGTTCCCGCACGTGAGTCTCTACTCCGGAGAGGCAAGCAAGCCTATATCGGTGCGTACGGAAAACGGAGGGCTTGACCGGGAGGAGATCCGGGAGATGATGCGTGAGGTGCTCAGGGAGGAAGCGCAGAAGGGGTAGGG
>JBKHHW010000096.1:0-11211 GCA_046538945.1 Chitinispirillaceae bacterium
TAAAAAAAAGAGAGTCCGAGGCATCTCGTGGTGTCAAATCAAAGCAGGCGACCTCGGACTCTTTAGGGACTATCCCAGCTGCTCCAGGACCTTGTCCCTTATTTCACTGAAACTCAAAGGTTTATGAATAACCTCATGTATCCCGTCATTCTGAAGAAGACTGGGCTCCAACTCACCTTTCCAACCGGTGATCAGAAAAACCTTAGTGTCAGGGCGATGCAGTTTTACAAACCTTGCCACTCCCCTGCCCCCGGATTCTCTCACGCACAGAGCAGCGAAAACGGCATCAAACGAATCCGCCCCAAGAAGCTCCAGCCCCTGCTCCGCCGTTTGTGCCTCGGTCACCACACAACCGAGCTTCACAAGGGAACGGCCCAGAGCCTCTCTTGTTTCACCCTCATCATCAACAACTAATACATGAAACATAGAAGACATGATGGGTAGGACAAAAAGCAAAATGTGTGCCAAACGAAAATCGGTTATTATTTCGTTTAAACTGTGTTTTTTTTGCTATTCTCTGAAATTGGGGCGGTAATTTATGCTTTAACCGGTAAAAATTACCTATACCGGTGATTTTTACGCGAGCTCGTGTACCAGAAGAGGCTTCTTGCCTCCCATGCAGCGCTTATCCAAATACTGAAACACTATACATTCAGTCCGCTTGCCAGGATCAATATTGACTATGAGACGGTCGATAACCTTGCGCACCAGAAGAAAACCCCTGCCGTGTTCCTGAGCGGCTAAATCCTGAACGGCTCTGCCGTGATCAAGCCAGTACAGAACATCATTCTTCTTCAGCTTACCACGGGGGTCCTCCACCGATATCCCAACCTTCTCCTCATCCCTGGCCCAGGATATGGAAATCGCATCCTTTTCATCGATACAGACTTCACCGCACCACTGCTCCCTGGGAACGGAGCTAAGCTGGAGTACCCCATGAAAAACAGCATTGGAAATCAGTTCATCTATAGCTATTTCCAGATAAAGCGGATTGATCTCACCACAATGCTCAATTATCTCCGCACAAACATTGCGTCCGCAGCTGTAGCTGGTGATCTGCCTGTTATGTATGATACCTTCCGGAAAATAGCGTTTAAGTCCGAAGATATCTCCCTTGATGAGAGACATAATGTAGGTGCCTATTTCACTCAGGCAGAAATCCTCATTCTTTACCAGAATATTTCCGACATTGTGCTCCACCACCAGATGAATATAGCGGTCCACATCGTAATCGGTCATAAGCATACATCGAATCGGCGAAAACCGCTGACGGATTATTTCGAAAAGTTCGAACCCGTTTACCCCGGGCAAGTTGATGTCTGAGACTACCAGCGCCGGACTGTGCTTTTCAACCATGTTCAAAGCCTCAGCTCCATGACAGGCTCTCAGCACAACTATCCCAATACCGGAAAAAAGCTCTGAGAGACGCTTAAAAACCCCCTCATCGGCATCAGCAACCAAAATCGATATCCCAAAACACCCGTTATTTTCCATTTTCGCCCATACCGGTGCAAGTTTTCATTAACCCGCATTAATATAAATCCGTAATCCAGCATTTCCGCTCAAATTCTGATGTTAGGGGTAAAGAACTTCCACCTGAAGTTCACAATTTCGCTGCAGGTTCCCAAACCTCCGCGCAAGTGTTATTTTCCATATAGAAAAATCTTCTGCGGAAAAACACAGGAAGCAATGGCTAGCATTCAAATCATTTCCATAGTCGTACTCCTCATACTTGGTGTTTCTACAACCCTTGTTGTTTTGAACATTCTGGCTCTGAGAAAAATTTCGGGTAAAATCAACACTCTTGAGCTTGAATTGGAGAAAAGAGCAAAACAGCTGGATTCCATGAAAAAGGAATACCCCCATAGCCAAACCAGAAGCAACAGTCAGTCGTATGCAGAAGATTCCTCAGCATCTTTTCAAACCAACGCACCGGAACCGCAGATAAACGAAAACGGTATCGAAATCGTCCGTAATGTAAGAGGATCCTATTCTTCGGAAAACCAGCCATATATAGAAAAACAGGTCATACCTTCAGAACCTATGATTCAGGAACAGCTGCCCCGGTCATCCGCACCGGTCAGTCTCTCTCTACTCAACCCAAACTCGGGAAATTCAGATTTTGCCGCACTGTGGAACAATCTGAAGTACCATATCCAGAACGGTACCACCCCTGTTCAGCTCGACATGGCTGGAATCGAATATCTGCATGAAAAAGAAATCGAGTATCTCCATAAAATGTGTGATTTTGCTTTTCAGAAAAATATATCCATCGCACTGACCGGATGCAGCGAGGGACTCAGAAGTACACTGTACAACGACCCGGCTCTCTTTCAGCTGATCCAGAGTTGATTGAACATGATTGTACTTGGTATTGAATCATCCTGTGATGAAACTTCGGCGGCCATTCTGGAAGATGGTAAAATACGCTCGAGTGCAATTTATTCTCAGGCGGAGCATTCAGCCTACGGCGGAGTTGTGCCGGAAGTGGCTTCGAGAGCACATCTGGAAAAAATTTCTCCTCTGACCGGGAGTGTAATGGAAAGAGCGGGAATCCACCCCGCGGATCTGGATCTGATCGCAGTGACTGACAGCCCCGGCCTTGCCGGTGCCCTGCTTGTGGGTATCAGTTTTGCTCTGGGAATGCATACAGCCCACGGCACCCGCATTACCGGAGTGAATCATCTCGAGGGTCACATCAGTTCGCTTTTCATTGAACACCCTCACATTCCCACCCCGTTTCTGGTCCTTTTGGCTTCAGGCGGCCACTCAGCCATATACAATTATCAATCATTCGGCAAGTATACCTGTCTTGGGCAAACAGTGGACGATGCTGCCGGGGAGGCATTTGACAAAGTGGGCAAACTGCTTGGATTTACCTACCCTGCCGGGCGGGCAATAGAGCAGGAGGCTTATAAAGCTTCCGACACCGCCGGAATCAGCTTTCCTGTAGCGCGATTTTCCAAACCGGGAACGCTTGATTTCAGTTTTTCCGGACTGAAAACGGCAGTCAAGTACTTCATCAATAACAATGATGCTCAGTTCATCTCAGAAAAACGCCCTCAGATCTGCAAGGCGTTCCAGAAAACGGTAATCGATTCTCTGGTAAACAACCTCCATAGCGCTTCCAGACAAACCGGCATCGAAACGGTGGCAGTGGCAGGCGGCGTAGCCTGTAACAGAGCTCTCAGAGACGAGCTGACACGACGATTCGGCAGAGAGAATGTGTTCTTTCCCCCGGCATCGCTCTGCACCGACAACGGAGCCATGATAGCAATGGCCGGCTATGAACGCGCCCGGATTTCGCAGACCAGATTTCCCAAAATGCATCCCGGCCGGGGTATCTGAAATCAGAAAGGAGATTTTTTTATGACTTTGATCTTCCTGTGCCTGTCGTTACTGATCACAGCCTTCCTGATTATGATCTGCGTACAGCTGCTCAAAATCGAAAAAGTAGTAACAACCGTCACATTGTTTGCTGAAAAGAAGATAAAACAGCTGTACGGCAGAAAGTAGATCTGACTCTCAGAAACGAAGGGAGGACAAAATGCCGCGACTGTTCGTAGCCATAGACCTGCCGGAGAGAATCCGAGACGACATCAGCTCAATCTATGAAGCCATCCCGGGTGCAAAGTGGACACAGGATCCCCAGCTCCACCTTACTCTGCGTTTCATCGGTGAAGTGAGCGAAGATACAGCGGCAAGAGTTGAAAATGCATTGAGCACCATAGAATTACCATCCTTTCCCATGGAACTCAAGGGGGTGGGATTTTTCCCCCCGCGCAAAATACCCAGAGTGCTCTGGTGCGGAATAGCGCAGAACGAAAATCTTCTCAGACTACAAGCCAAAGTGGAGCGTACACTCACCGGTTCAGGCATAGAACCGCAAGGACGGAAGTATTCACCTCACATTACAGTTGCGAAGCTGAACCGGTGTCCTCCCGACAAACTGGCCCAGTTCATGTCCACAAACGCCCTCTTCCACACTGAACCGTTCCTCGTCTCGGAGTTCCATCTCTATTCAAGTCAACTCCGCCGGGAAGGAGCTCTTCATACTAAAGAGGCAACATACAAACTGAGCCCTGTCCAGCAATAAACAGAACTCCTGATCGACACGGATCAGAAGTCTGCCTTGTTCTTTCTTCTGCTTTCCACAAAAAACAGTGCGGATTCTTCATCACGGTTCACCAGGAGCTCGTCCGGAAAATGTGCAGTTTCGAGAATCGGCCTGACAGATTCGTCCGTTCCAAGTTCGAGAATAGCGTGAGTATCACTGCACAGAGCCATGGGACATCCCTCATCCCGGCACGCCTGGACCAGAGACTCCGCGCTCTCCACCGGACTTCTTTTGTACAGTATTTTTGAATTGTTGAGTTCAAGCGCCACACCACTTTTCGCGGCTTCGAAGGCGAGTCTGCGGTAGTCTACTGGGTAGTGGGGATCATTCGGATGTGTAATGACATCTATACACGGATTTGCGCGTATGGCGGCAACGAGCATATCCGTGTAGGCCTCCCGTGACAGTCCTTTAGGAGTGTTGGGATGAATCCCAAGAAGAACGATATCGATGAAAGGCATATGTTTGACTGGGATATCGACCGTCCCTTTTTCATCGAGCAGATTGCATTCAACCCCTTTGAGAACTTTAATTTCAGGGTATGGTGATCTGAACCGCTCGAAGAAAGGATTGTTCAGCCTTCCTCCCAGGGTAAGCCCGTGATCGGTGACCGCGAACCCCTTCATTCCCAAAACCCGTGCCCTCTCAAGAAGCTCCAAAACCGTATGGATGCCGCACTGGCTGAAAATCGTGTGTACATGTAAATCAAATTGAATCACGTTCCTTATGCTCCTATGCTAGTTATTCCCCAAAATTGAAGCATCTAAATATAATTATTGAGTATGTCCGCAGGGGTCAAGAGGGCAGCAGATGTGATTAAGCCTATTGGGATTAAAAAAGCAGGGTCCCGAAGGACCCTGCTTATAGGTTAGCATTGAAGAATGATTCCTACTTCTTCGCAGCTTTTTTAGCAGTTTTCTTGGTGCTCTTCGCAGCTTCAGCTCTCTTGGCCTTGATCTGAGCCTGAGCTGCAGCCAGTCTGGCGATAGGCACACGGTAAGGTGAACAGCTGACATAATTGAGTCCAAGATTGTAGAAGAACTCAACAGATGCAGGATCTCCGCCGTGCTCACCGCAGACACCGATCTTGAGATCTGGTGTTGTGGTTCTGCCTCTTTCCACTCCGTACTTGACCAGCTGTCCAACACCGTCCTGGTCAATGCTCTGGAAAGGATCTTCAGGAAGAATCTTACGGTCGATGTACTCGCCCAGGAATCCACCGATATCATCACGGCTGAAACCGAAACCCATCTGAGTAAGGTCGTTTGTACCGAATGAGAAGAACTGAGCTTCCTCAGCCATCTTGTCGGCAAGCAGAGCCGCACGGGGAATTTCGATCATTGTACCGTAGAGATAGTTCAGCTTTCTGACACCGAACTTGGCCTTGACCTCTGCGACAACCTTGTCGACCAGAGCCTTCTGATCCTTCAGTTCATTGACGTCACAGGTCACCGGCACCATGATTTCAGGCAGCACCTTTGTACCTTCCTTGTTTAGCTCGACTGCAGCCTCGAGGATAGCACGAACCTGCATCTCCGTAACTTCAGGATATGTCACACCGAGACGAACACCACGGTGTCCCATCATGGGGTTGACTTCATGGAGAGCTTCACCGCGTTTGACCACATCCTCAACCGAAATATTAAGAGCGTTAGCCAATTCTTCCTGTTTTGCTTTGCCCTGGGGTACAAACTCGTGCAGAGGAGGATCGAGCAGACGGATGGTCACAGGCAGGCCCTTCATGGCAGCCATGGTGGCTTTCATGTCGCGTTTCACGAACGGGAAAAGGTTGTCAAGAGCATCCCGACGCTCTTCCAGGCTGCTGCTCAGAATCATTTTGCGCAGGAAGAACAACGGCTCGTCACTTCCTTCACCGTAGAACATGTGCTCGGTTCTGAAAAGTCCGATACCTTCGGCTCCGAAGTCTTTTGCCACCTGAGCATCTTCGGGTGTGTCGGCATTGGCACGTACCTTCATGGCTTTGAACTTTTCGGTCAGTTTCATGAAATGCTGGAACCTGGGGTTCTCTGTAGCATCGATCATATCAATTGCATCAGCATAGACATACCCTCTTGTACCATTAAGAGTGATCACATCACCCTCATTAAGGACTTTGCCATCAGCGGTTTTCATCGTCTTGGTCCTGAAGTCGATTTTGAAATCGCTCGCACCAACGATACAGCACTTACCCCAACCACGGGCAACCAGAGCAGCATGACTGGTCATACCACCACGGGCGGTAAGGATACCTTGTGCGGCACGCATACCTTCGATATCTTCAGGGTTGGTTTCTTCACGGACCAGAATGACAGTTTTACCACTCTTTGCCCATTCCACCGCATCTTCAGCAGTGAAAACGATCTGACCTGCAGCACCGCCGGGACCGGCAGGAAGACCCTTACCCAGAAGAACCGCCTTCTTTTCTGCAGCAGGATCGATAATCGGATGAAGGAGCTCATCGAGCTGAGAGGGCTTCAGACGCATCACCGCTTCTTCTTCGTTGATGAGCTTTTCCTTGAGCATATCCATTGCCATATTCAAAGCGGCAGTACCTGTACGCTTCCCGTTGCGGGTCTGAAGCATCCAGAGAGTACCGTCCTGGATAGTGAACTCGAGATCCTGCATGTCTTTGTAATGCTTCTCAAGCTTCTTCTGTATCTGATCCAGCTGCTTGTAAAGCTTTGGCATACCCATTTCGAGGGAAGTCAGATGCTCATTGTGCTCACTTTTTGTAGTTTCATTGATGGGAGCAGGGGTACGGGTACCGGCAACCACGTCTTCACCCTGAGCGTTGACCAGATATTCACCGAAGAACTTGTGCTCTCCAGTTGCAGGGTTACGTGTGAAAGCAACACCGGTAGCGGAAGTTTCACCCATGTTGCCGAACACCATTGCCTGGACGTTTGTTGCAGTACCCCATTCATGTGGGATACCTTCGATGTTGCGGTAGGCTACAGCACGTTTTCCGTTCCAGCTCTTGAACACCGCACCGACACCGCCCCAGAGCTGCGCCATAGGATCGTCGGGGAAAGGCTTACCCAGAGTTTTCTTGATGTGAGCCTTGAACTTGTCGCAAAGCTCCTTGAGGTCTTCCACAGTCATTTCTGTGTCAAGAGTGTAACCATTCTTCTCTTTTAGTTCATCCATGATCTCTTCAAGCTGCAGACGGATACCTTTTCCATTGGGCTCGACACCTTCAGCTTTTTCCATAACCACATCGGAATACATCATCATGAGACGACGGTAGGAATCGTAAACGAAACGTTCGTTCTGGGTCTTTTCGATGAGACCAGGGATGGTTGCGGAGCAAAGTCCGATATTGAGAACAGTCTCCATCATACCGGGCATGGACATTCTGGCACCGGAACGGCAGGAAACGAGAAGAGGATTTTTGGGATCGCCAAATTTCATCTTCATCTCTCTTTCAACGGCTCTAAGCGATTTCTCCACCTGAGCCTCAAGCTCGGGGGGAAACTTCATCTTATTGGCGAAGAAATCTGTACAGCAGTCTGTTGTGATTGTGAATCCGGCAGGAACGGGAAGTCCGAGCCTGCTCATTTCAGCAAGGTTAGCACCTTTACCGCCAAGCAGATTTTTCATATCTGCTGTTCCATCCGCCTTACCAGGTCCGAAAAAATACACGTACTTTTTGGCCATCAAATTCCTCCGCAGTTTATGTGTTGGGATTGAAAAAAGTAACTAGACATAAAATAAACATTACAATATATATCGATAGAGCAGTCACATCAAGGAAAGAGTGCAGATGATAACAAAAAAACTCAGTTCAAACCAAAAACATTGAAAGATGCACCGGCAGGATTATAGATTCTTAGTGTTATGAAACGAGATCTTCTAGTCATCCTGCTTCAGCCATACAAAAACCGCCTGCTGCCAAAAGCACAGCTGCAGAAGTCGATCAACAACTTCAGCGATTATCTGCAAGGCTTGTGCAGCCGCTTTCCTCACCTGCGATTCAATATAGCTCTTCCCGGCTATATACTTGAATGCATAGATCCTCTGAAACTCTCTTCTCTCAGAGATACTCAGAAAAAAGGCAGCATCGAATGGCTGTGCACCGGTTACACCGAACCCTTTCAGAGCTTTTCGCCCTACTGGCTAACTAACGAGAACATCCGACTGGGCCTGCGCACATTCGAAGAGCTTACAGGTGAAACTCCCGCCGGATATGCCCCCCCTTTCTCCAACTGGGAACCGTCCCAGATAGATCTTCTGAGAAACGCAGGACTGAAGTATGCGGTCATTTCAAACGAGCTATTCACCGAAAACGAACGCTACTCATGCGGTTACTGGATAACGGAGCACACCGGCAGTTCGATAGCCATCTTCCCTGCACGGGCATACCACCGGCACAATGCACCCCAGAGTCTTCTGACCTGGATTGAAAGCTTCTTCTCCGAACAGAATTCATCTGATTCTCATCAGAAAATCTACACTCTCCGCTACCTGGTCTCACTGGATCCAGATGTGAATGAACCGGAACAATACGGGTGGATCGACCGGATTTCAGCGGAAATGGACAAAAGGATTCTCCAGTTCCAGCCGGCACGGCTCAAAGACATACCGGGCAGTATGCCGCCGCTGGGGCTGCACTACATACCTTCAAGCCTCGTGCTGTCGAACAACCAGCCGGCCACCCCCTATTTTCTCAACCACCTTCACTGCCATGAACAGATAGGTATTCTTCAACGCAAACTCATGGAGGCATGCGATCAAATCCACGGCATGAAGGAAACCAAACAGATCGCCCGACTTAAACAGCAACTTTTCTTCATCCAGGACATAAACAGATTTCTGCCCTCCGATTCTGCCGGTTTTAGGAATCAAGATGACAGATTATGGACTTACAGCAAACTTATAGATATAGAGCGGGAACTTCATGCTCTGAGCGAATCGAAGGGTGGAGTCATTCAACTGACCGATTTCCTTAGAAACGGCTACAAAAGCATCATAATGTCCAACAAGAGCCTCAAGCTCTACTTGGACCACAGAAAAGGGGCCCAGATTTATGAACTGGACTACCGTGACCGCTCCTATAACGTCTGTGCCGCCTACAACCACCTGGTTCGGTCAAGACCGAATGTGATCACCACCGGTGAATCTCTGCTTTCATTTGCCGACAGGATTTTCCCCGAACGAATCAGCTGCAGCGACTTCAGTTCCGGAAAGCTGAAAGACGGTGCATCCTTTTCAAACGAACCGTTTGACTACAAATTCAAGAAATCTTCCGGGGATGTCAAGGTGGTCCTGAACTGTCAGAGTGGTTTTTCGAAGGAAAATCACACCTTCCCTCTCAGCATGGAAAAAATTTTCGGCCTTGAGGGAGACAGTGCAGTATTGTCCTTCGGCTATCAGCTTAAAAACACATCACTCACATGCTACTCCTTTGTGTTCGGAGTAGAGCTGGCACTGGCTCTCCCGGGCTGTTCCCAGAAAAAAGCACGGATAATCTGCAACAAGAAATCCTACGATTCAGTAAGTGATGAGCCGATCACCATTGATCACACTACAGAATGGGAAGTCGAGGACAGCACCGCGGGGGTGAAGATGCATTTCGTCACCCAGAAACCGGTATCTCTCTGGGTTGTTCCCTCCAACAGCAGAAAAGAGAGCCGTTCTGATAACGGGGTACTGCTGCTCATGAGCAGTCGGGTGAAAATTAATGAAAGCTCCATGTGGTCTCTGGTCGGAAAAATCAAATTCAAAAAGGCGAGAGTAAAAGGCACACACAATGATTCTCTCTGAGGCACTCGATATAACTCTTGAATTCAGAAAAGGTTCCATTTGGATATATCTTTCCGGACAGTTCACAAATGAACAGGTACCCGGCATTAAAGATAAATTACTCCACCTCATAGAGGATGGCCACAGGTTCTTCGTGCTGGATATGGAGAAGGTTAACGGAATCGACGACGCTGTTGTACCGATGTTTCTTAACCTGCTCAACTATCTCAAAGGGAAAGGCGGGGAGATCAAATTCATATTCAGAAACGACACTCTTTACAGAGCCTTCCAACCCTACCTGAACCTTTTTGCAGTCTACTCCGATGCGGAATTGATTGAGAGAGGAACCTTTGTATCTTTACTGAAAAGAAAAAGTCGCTTCCTTGCGCGCAAGACCGGATTCCGGATATCCCGCCCGGTGGCCATTTTTATGCTGACAGTCCTTTGCGGCTGGTTTCTAACCCTCATTTACATAATACTTCTTCAGAATGAAAGAATTGCGGAACAGCAAAATGAAATCAATACTCTCACTCAATGGAAGCAGCGGACAGTGCTTGAGATGAATCAGCTCAAAGAGAGAATCAAACCACTAGAACAGCTTGGAATTCTGAAGGATGCCCAGTCGGAATAAAAACAGCCCTAAACCGACAGCCCACCGCAGCCGGGTGGGGATACTGATTGTCGGAAAACAGCTGTGGATTTCCGAACTGTCTAGCATCATTTTCGTATGTCTGCTTCTTGTGTCTCTGTTCTCCATCTCTTTTCTGATCCTGCGCAACGAACTATCCATCCGTAAAATGAACCGGGAGATCGCCGCTCTGGAGATCGAGAAAATCAACCTGTCGCACTCAATGGATGAACTGAAGGAAAGAAACCGACTCTCCTCCCTGCTCTGCACGATCGTGAGCAAGAAAGTGTCCACCCCAGTCATTGGTCATCTTGCTGACCTGGTGTACCTTAACAGCAGACAATTCGGCTATAGCCCGGAACTGCTCCTGGCGGTCATCTCCGTTGAAAGCCGGTTCGATGCAAAAGCACTGGGCAGATACAGAAGCGGCAATCTCAGCGGCGCCCTGGGTCTCATGCAACTTAAATACGGAACGGCACTGGAAGTGGCCCAGAACCTGGGAATCGAAGACCTCAAACCCGATGACCTGTTCGATCCTGAGAAAAACGTTGTTCTGGGCACAGCCTATCTCACCAGACTCATAAGCCAATTCAAAAGTTTCAAACTGGGCCTTCTTGCCTACAATCTGGGACCGGGAACAGTCCGCAGCACACTCTCCAGAAAAGAAAGACTGCCCTTGAGATACTACAGAAAAGTACTGAAACAATATTACAGACTTCAGGGA
>JBKHHW010000274.1:0-2701 GCA_046538945.1 Chitinispirillaceae bacterium
AGTGTGTCGGATCGATCCAGATCCGATTCTCAGGCTTATGCAGATTCAGCTCGTCACACCCGTACCGCTCAGCATCTCACCGGTGAAAGTACTCTCATCGGGAGCCCAGTCCTTCCAATCCGGATTCGTAAAGGATATTGTCCATGTTCCGGATGATGCACCTTCTGAAAACTGACCCTCCATGGTCAATGAAAACGGGGATTTCTCCACATAACCATCTTCATCAGGAGGATAGGAAGCGATACCGGAGCAGGTGAAAGTCAAAGATGAGTCGTTTTTGGTAACCAAACCGCTCATTATTTCACAGGTGATAGTATAGTGGAAAAACTTGTAATTCCAGCTGCCTCTACAGGAAAGATCTCCATTTTCGTGCATGTTGAGGGTTATTTCCGCGGAATTCTGGGTCATGGGCTCTGTAAGAATCCATACCTCACTGAAGGTAATTGGTGAGACTTTGGAGGGTGAATTACCGCAGCCGATCATGAATGTGAAAAAACCTGCCAGGAATAGTATCTTCTTCACAGTGTAACCCCCTTGAGATGAAAACTTGGATCGATTGGAAAGTGGAAAAGAAAGCTCGGATGGCTTTTGTTGAACCGGCTAAACTTTTCAAGGTAAAACGGTTTTGTTGCAAAATAATTGGGGGTGCAAATGAGTGACAAGGGGATGAGTTAAAAAGTTTGAGATAGGGTGATTACCGAAGAGGTCCGGCCTATGTGATCTTCGGTAATCAAAAAGCATTACATCTCTTCTATCGTCTCTATCCCCAGAAGGTCCAGGCACTTTTTGAGCACCGATCTGAAGGAAACCACCAGGTGGAGCCTGAAATTCTGCTGTTCGCTTCCGATTACCTGGCAGGAGTGGTAGAATTCGTTGAAGACCTGGGCTAGATCGAAGGCGTAGTTGGCGATGACAGAGGGAGACAGTCGTTCGTATGCGTAGTTTACCGCCGAGGGGAAGAAGTCAATTTTCTTCACAAGCCTGATTTCGCTCTGTTCGAGTTCGGGAACTGTGAAGGTTTCAGGCGCAGGTGCCTTGCGCAGAATCGATGATGAACGCGCGTAGCTATACAGGAGATAGGGACCCGTGTCCCCCTCGAAGCTTATCGCCTTTTTGGGATCGAACACCATGTTTTTGGTGATGTCGATCTTCAGAAGCTGGTACTTGATAGCCGCAAGAGCGATTTTCAGACTTCTCTCCTCCGCTTCTTTATCATTGAGCTGGTATCTGGCCTGCACTTCCTGACGGGCAAGATTCTGGGTTTCCCCAATGAGATCATCGGCGTCAACCACCGTACCCTCTCTCGATTTCATCTTGCCCTCGGGGAGTTCGACCATGCCGTATGAGAGGTGCTTCATCTTGCCGGCAATATCGTACCCGAGCTTTCTGAAGATGGCGATAAGAACGGCGAAGTGGTAATCCTGTTCGTTTCCTACCACATAGATGGAACGGTCGTAGCTGTAGTCCTGTTCTTTGAGAAGCGCGAGGTAAAGGTCCTGAACGATATAGACACTGGTTCCATCGGGGCGCAGCAGCACCTTCTCGCCCAGCTTCTCCTCCCCGAGATTCACAAAAACCGCATTGTCCTCTCTTTTCTGGAAAATGCCTTTGTTCAGACCCTCCTGAACGATCTCTTTACCGCTTTTATATATGTTACTTTCGTAGTATTCTTTGTCGAACTTGATTCCGAAAAGGCCGTAGGTCTTTCTGAATCCGTCGAAAGCCCATCCGTTCATCTGTTTCCAGAGCTGGACCGTCTCCTCGTCTCCGCTCTCCCATTTCCTGAGCATCTCCTGAGCCGTTTGGTTCCAGGAGGGGTCTTCCTTGGCTTTCGTATTGAAAAGGACGTAGTAATCACCTACGAAATGGTCTGATTTCACACCTGTACTTTCGGGAGTCTTTCCTTCGCCCAGACGTTTATAGGCCAGCATGGACTTGCAGATGTGCACGCCCCGGTCGTTATTGATACTTGTCCTTACAACGGAGCAGCCGCAGAAAGAGAGTATGCGGGCGACGCTGTCGCCGACAGACATGTTGCGGAGGTGTCCAAGATGCAGAGGCTTGTTGGTATTGGGGGATGCGAATTCGATTACGATCTTCTGATCTATGCCCAAACGGCCGAAATCTTCATGTGGGGCCTGATTCAGGAGCTTGCCGGCCAGTTCCTTCTTGTCAACAAAAAAGTTCAGGTAGCCGGATGTGGCTTCTATCCGCATGCCGCTCAGTTCTTTTTCCAGTTGGGCCTTGAGTTCCAGAGCTATCTGGGCGGGGTTTTTCCTGAACGCTTTTGCCAGCCGGAAGCAGGGGAAAGCGAAATCTCCCAGGTTTTCAGAAGGAGGAATCTCAAGCAGGTTGTCAATTTCAACGGAGTCAAGCTTGCCCTCCAATTTACGGGCAAGAGATTCGATTATCTGATCTTTCATTTTTTCCCTTCCTGTTGCGACCGATTTCTGACCGAAGACAAATTAATAAAAGAGCAGGGTCAGTCGGAAAGATAATTGTAGGACTGCACTACCGTGATCTCAAGCATTTCGAAAGAGTTCTTGTCCAGAAACCTGCTGAGCGGTTTTTTGTCCATCTGGAAGCGACGATAGGCTTCTTTGATTTTGTTTCGTTCCAATAGGGCGTAGATCATATCCGCCCGTTTTTTAGCAATTTTCTCGTTCTTTTCTCTTTTCAGCTTTTTATTGTCTGTGGAATT
>JBKHHW010000020.1:0-32207 GCA_046538945.1 Chitinispirillaceae bacterium
CAATCATCGATACGGCACTCAGAAAAGGTCAGAAAGCCGTTCCGGTTCACATTTTTCCGTTCCGGATGACCCGGGAGAGTTTTCACAGGTACAAGGATTCGCCATGGCATTCATTCTGGAAAACACTGAAAACCGGCTACGATCTGTTCGAACAGAGCAAAGTACCCCCCGGGGTAACGGTGAGAAAGGGAGAGTACATCGTATCCGGAAAGTTTTGACATTCACAAAAGCAGAGGATCATACATGGTGATTACCAAAATCCGCGAGGGGTATCAGTCACTCGATTCGCTGGTGACAAGAATCGGGGACGCCATCCCCTTTCGGTTCAAAATCGAATTCGAACTGCTGCCCGACGAGGGGAGCACGCTTCTTAAGCGGCATAAGACACTTCAGAAGGTTTTCAAACGCCACAAGCCCCCCATAAAGATAGAAAAGCACATGGGGTCGGGAGGGTTTGCTGACGTGTTTGCCGCCACTTCGGACTACAACGGAGTCACCGACTTCGCCATCAAGATACTCAGGGAAGATCTTCTCAGAATCCGCAAAGGGCCCCAGTACAATCCGGAGGAAGAGGAGATGCGCATCAAGGAAGTCAAGCAGAGGTTCAAAAACGAATCCTATGTTCAGTGGGATCTGTCAAAGAGCGTATCGGAAAACGTGGCCAGCAGTGTGGTGCAGGTGTATGATCACGGAGAATTCGACTGCGAGCACGAATACCGTTTCATACTCATGGAGCGGATGGACATGACCCTGAGAGAGTATATGAACAGCTGCGAAAAGACAAGCGACCCCAAAGTGCTGATGTGCAAGGCGCGCATCATGCTGAAAATGGCCGAACGGATCAGCAATGTCCACCAGGAGGGAATTTTCCACAGAGACATCAAACCGGAAAACATCCTCTTTCCCAAGGGAAAGTCTCCCCGGAACCTGTGTTATAACCGTGGCGAAACGTGTCCCTGCGATGTGGATGTGCGCATCGGGGATTTCGGCACGGTAAGATGGGTCAAGTCCTACACCAACAAATACGATGCCGTGATTATCGGCTCACAGTTCTACATGTCACCGGAACAGATCTTTAACCCCAGGACCATAGACAAGCGCACGGATATCTACTCTTTTGGAATTGTCTGCTATGAGCTTCTCTACGGAGAGCATCCCAAGGAAGTGAACGTACATACCACCAATGTTCTGGAAAAGCTGGCCTGCCGGGCGATTCAGCCCCGTACTCCCCCCGAAGGATTCGAGCGGCTCCACCAGATCATAATAAAGTGCATGAAGGACAGATGGTCCAGGTACCAGAGCATGGATGAAGTGGTGGTGGACCTGAGGGAATTTCTCGAAGGATGATTTCAGTTTACAGCGCCAGTCTCACCTGCTGATGAATACCCGGATGTTATCCCGCTGAAGCGGGTTGATTTTCCAGAGCCGTGCCGGATCGTGATTGAATACGGCAGCCACTATGGAGTCGGGAAATTTCTGTATGTGGTTATTGTAGACAGTCACCGATTCGTTGTAGAACTCTCTTCTGTCTGCAATCTGGTCCTCCAGCTCCGATATTCTGGCCTGAAGCTGCCTGAAGTTGACATCCGCTTTGAGTTCAGGGTAGTTTTCGCTTACCGCGAACAACCCGTTCAGTGCCGATGAGAGTGAGTTGCTGGCTTTGGCGTGCTGTTCAGGACCGCGGGCCTGGTCTCTCAGAGAGCGGGCCCGGATCACCTTCTCCAGTGTAACCCTCTCATGCTTCATATACGCTTCACATACCCTCACCAGGTTCGGGATCTCATCGTAACGCTGCTTCAGAAGCACGTCAATGTTGCTCCATGCCTTTGAAACATTGTTTTTCAGTTCCACCAGACCGTTGTATACCATAACGGTGTATACAACCGTGGCGATTATGAGCACTACCGGAATGTATGATGTGTCTATCATAAAAACATTTCTCCCTCAGCTAATCAGAAAAGATACCCGATGATCAGGTTTGACAGTACAATCAAAGCCAGCCCAGAACCGACCAGCAGGAAACCATCGACGGCAAGTCGTCTTACAAGTGAACGTCTGGAACTGGAGATGACGAACGGAATTCTGCCGAACGGGGCTTTTCCCACCACGACTTCCAGTTCGGGCCTTATCCTCTTTTTACTCCTGTAACCGAAACGGAGCTCCTCCTCCATCTCCCGGGCAGCCGCTTCCCTCTCGTAGTCATCAATACACTTGTCGCCGTTAAGATCATAGCGGACCATGGCCGTTTTGCTGTATTTGATAGAATCCAGCCGTTCACGGATTCTCTCCCGGACCGTTTTCTTCTGCCATTTCCTTGCGGCAAAGCCGAGCACATAAACCCGCTCCCCCTCCGGAATCAGATCCAGCACCACTTTGGTGTCCGAACCGATACCGCCAATTCCGAGCAATCCGGAATGATCTCCTGTAAGCACCTGACGGTACTTTTTGAGACCGCAGAGAAAAGCATTCTCCGGTTCGACACAAACCCTTCCCGATTCATCAGCCACGTAGAAAGGTACCCTGCCGGAAGTGTAACGGCGGCTCAGTTTCCATGAGGAGGTCTCAAAAACAACACCACCTGATGATGACATTCTATAATCCCTGACATAGATGCGGCAATCGTAATACACGCAGGGCATCATCAGAAAAGGTGCCAGCAGATCGTATCTTCCCATGGCTTTTCCGGCGATTCCCACCCTCCCCATACTTGCGGAACGGATCCTGGAGAGGGGCGTTTTGAGAATAGTGCCGCGGATCCCCAGAAGATGCAGCCCGTACAAAACAGACAGAACGCCTCCCGCATTTATCACGAAAGTCAGAACTTCGCTGCTAAAGGCCAGCCAGCTCCTGGCCACCTCGATAATCAGCGGAAAGAGTATCAGAAATATGATCGGAAACAGCGACATCGTCTCCGGGAAACCGGGACAGAAGCTGGACTTTTCCACGGAGGGCGGAGGAGGTGGCCTGCGCGGATCGAACTTTACTTTCTTGCTCCTCTCATTTTTGACAGATTCCAGCGGTTCAGTTGCGGGGCTTTCCTTCCTTCTCCCGAAAACGGCTTGAGGTGTACCCACCATGAGGGTCCCGTATATGTCCAGAAAAGAAGGGTTGTACCCGCGGCCTGAAACCGGATTCACCGTACCTGCGCCTGTCGAGCTGCCCAAACGGTCATCATACCGTACTGATCTGCCGGCGGATTTCATTTCCTTCATCAGATTGGCAAAGCAAAAACCCCTGGAGACTCCCATTCTGTCCTTCAGACCTGCAAACGCGAAATCCCTGGAATCCACCCTTACCGCGCAATCGCCGTTTCCGGAGACATAGATATCCGCCAAAGGAGTGAATCTGGCAATTTCATCGAGCACATCTTCGAATTCCCGATCTGATCCGCTGCTATCCCCTGAACGGAGAAACCGGTTTTGGTATCTGCCGTCCGCATCTGCCAAAATGATATGCAGGTCGGTTTGTTTGTCAATTTTCAGGATTTCATTTTTCCCGCGATCCAGAAGGATGACCTCCGACCCGGCCAGTTCCACATATCTGGCATTGACAACTTTGCAAACGGAAGGCTTCTCTTCATCGACCACCATCGCGGCGAGTTGATGCTTGAGCAGTACTGAATGGACTTCATTTCTTGTTGCGGAGTCGGTTGCGGGAAATTCATGAAGTCCATTTCCTACAAGCACCCTCTGAAGATCGATATTCCGCAAAGCAGAAATAGGGCTCAATTCCTCAATCAGCGGAGCAATTCTGCTGTCCTGCCCGGGAATTTTTACAAAATAAAGTCGCTTCCGCCCCATCATATCTCCGTCGTTCACAAAGGTTTATCCTCCTATTATATGAATATAAAAAAGGCCGAGTCAATGCAGAGCATCCGAATCCCCAAATTCAGATATTCCTGAATTCCAGAACCGGCATGATTTATACTCCTAATTACCTTGCGGGTTTCATCCCGCACTAGCCGCGTCTGCATCAATCACACCTATATCGCAGGAGAAACGCCTATGCTGCCGGAAGGATCAATAGCTCCCCAGTTCACACTTCAGGACCAGGCGGGCAATACGGTATCACTGGAGGATTTCAGAGGAAAGCAGTCTGTTGTTCTGATTTTCTACCCCGGAGACCTCACCCCCGGCTGTACCAAGCAGTTATGTGAAATAAAGGATGATTACTCCAAATTCAAATCCAAAGACGCTGTCGTATTCGGGATCAATCCAGCCAGCGCCGAATCCCATTCGAATTTCATAGCTAAGAAATTCCTGCCCTTTTCCCTTCTGGTGGATGAGGGAGGCAGTGTGGCCCAGGCCTATGACTGCAAAGGTATGATCGCCACCAAGCGCACGGTGTACGTGATCGACGAAGAAGGAAACATCCGTTTTGCCAGAGAAGGAAAACCGGCTGTTTCGGAGATACTTTCCAGCATACAGGTCTAAAGAAGCTGCCCGGAGAGAACCGGGCAGCTAAAGCCCTAGCGGCTGTTTCTTTCGACTGTTTCCCTGTCAATGTTGACTGACAGTGCATCTTTGAACGATCTTTCCAGCTTGAATCCTGATATTTCATCAGACTCATGACCAAGCACAATCACGCTGTTCGGGTTATCGGTGTAACCCTGGACGGAAAGAGGGTCCAGAACGAGCGAGGAAGTGGTTTTGACCCGACTCCCGGTCTTTTCCGTATCCTCCTGCGCACCTTTTGACGGCTGAGAAGCAGAAACACCCGTGACGAACACGGCTGACAGGATCAACACGAATTTCGCCTTTCTCATGAAGAACTCCTTTCTTTTGACTGCTGACTTTAACTGCGATCAGAAAAGGTGCCCGTCCGGACGGAACAGTTTTTCTCTGTTTATACCTGAACTTCTTCTGTTGATTCTTTCCTGTATGAGACACCAGCCTATCCAGTAAACAGCATCATCTCTGTGTCTGCTGTCCGGAAACGACTCTATCAGCTCTTCATAAAGTTTCATAGCACGGTGATAGTCCGCGGATCCGGTCCGCACGCTGTTGGCATACGCAAACAGAACATCCCCGGCCCTTCTGCCTGAACCATACACCCCGAGGTATACATCCAGGACACTGTCCCTGTTTATTCCGAACCTCTCAGCAAATCCCGACTGCAGTAGCCGCACCAGAGATTCTTCTCCCAACCTGCTTCCCGGTTTCCTATCGTATGATGACAAATAGGATCGGACCGCGGATGCGGTATCGTCAAGATCCATACTGAGACCCGCTTTTCTGAAATGTATCATCTGCTTTAAAGACTTATCTCTGATCTCGGAGCAAAGCGAGTCAAGCAGCTCCAGAGTCTTTTCTTTTCCCATCTGTTTCCGCATTCGGTTTATAATCGATGACAGAATGTTTTCATCCAGAACCGAATCGGGTAATTCTCTAAACGCCCGGACTACTTCAGCCGGACCTCCCCCACGCCCCGGGAGTACACCTAACAGCTCTTCAGGACCGGATTTCTCCTTCTCCGAACCGAAGTCGAACCCCGCCTCCGGGATATCGACCGAGGTCCGCCTCAGAAATTCCCCGAGCAGCTTACGCTTTCTCACATCGCCCGCATCGAGTCCGGGCAGAAAAGTCAGCACCGAATCCTTTCCCGCCACGACCGCTGAAGAAGCACTGACCTCGGTTTCTCTTCCCCCCTCCACGGGACTGACCTTCACACTACCGCTGTCAACACTCACCACCGTGACGCCGGATTCAGCAGACACTGAGGCCATCGCTTCACGCGAGGTTACCGTGACCTGGGGAGTGGTTATCCTGATCTCCCTTCCGCGCTCCCCCCTGGAAGCAAGAAGAAGTCTTCCCCGAACCAGCTTCAGTTCAGCAGCTTCATTTTCACGGGAATCATGCACAAACGCCACCGAATTCTTCTCCATCAGAACTGCTCCGCCATCATACCGGACCAGGCTATCTTCCGGAAGTGTCTTCTGTTTATGCCCCGGAGAATCGACATACCAGCCCGATTTTGCGGAATCTTTCCGGTGAGTCAACCATCCGGTTAAAAAATCTCTCCCCGCGTAACCCGCCATCACCATTCCTGCAAAACATGCAGCCATGAGAAAACCCGCATACTTGCGGAAAAAAGTGATTCTGCTTCCCGATGAACTGTATACCGCGTTGACAGCTCCGTCTATGATTTCATCCCATTCCTGCTCGGAGATACTTTTCAATGCGGCACGTTCTTCCTCTTCGGTCGGTGCAAGCACTTGTGAACGAGCCAGGCAATCCTCGACAACCTGCTCATCTTGAAGCTCCCCTGCTGTACCCAGACCGAAAAGGTCAGCCTCGAAGGAAGACCTCCGGTTCACCTCATTTCTGAACTCCCGGTCCACCGATACAAGGTTCTCGAAAGTGCATAATTCAGTTCTATCCAGATGCCCGGAGAAGTATTTCTCAATGAGAAGCATCTTTTCAGAGCTGATCATATCCCCACCCCTTTTTGGACAGCCTGGATCTCAGGGTATCTCTTGCAGCTTTGAGCTTCATGAAAAAGTTGGCCTCTGAAATATTCATGATCCGCGCCGCTTCCCTGCCTCTGCAGCCTGCGAAATAGAACAGGGAAAAGGCCGCTTTCTGATCCGGGTTGATTTCTTTAAGAATGCTGTCGACCTGGTGTTTGAATTCACGTCTGGAAACATTGTCCAGTTCATCAGGCGCATTGAGATCTGTAAAAACATCCTGCCCCTGTTCGCTTTTCAGCTCATAACGACCGGTCAGAAAAGACCGCCTCCTGAAATCAGTGACCTCACTGAGCACTATCCTGTAAAGCCAGGTGGTGAATCTGCATCTGTTCTGGAATTCAGGCAGCGATTTTATCACCTTGACACATACGTTCTGGATTACATCCTTTCTCTTCTCCCGGTCATCGATGAATCGTGAAACCAGAGCGGCAATGTAGGCCCGGTTATCGTACAGTAACCGGCTTAAAGCCTTTCTGTCCCCGTTCCGGGCCGCGCTTATGAGTTCTGAAGGTTGCATACTGAAAGATTAGACGATTATCAGCGGAAAAATATAAGGATTTTTTTTCGAGACGGGCGTTTTGCCTAAAATCCCCTTCACCTGTTCAATAACCCAAGCGAAAAGCTCCACTCTGCTTGGGGAACCCAGCTGTCTCCCCGCCAACCCAGATGAACCTGCTGGGACAGATTCACTTTTGCATATTCGAATTCATGAAGAAGGCAAATACCAGTGTACTGGACCAGAACGTTCCCGAACGCCCTGAACCGGGCGTCCTCATCCTCGAACTGGACATCCGGGTCGGGGATTCTGATATCCTCCTGCATCCAGACGGAAGGACCGAGCCAGAACCCGTAAGGCAATCTGTACAGGGTCTGTAGCTGCAGATACAAACGGAAGTTGTCTGTCTGGCCGTAGGCTCCGAAAATGGAAGCCAGCTGTTCCACTATCGGCGGCAGATCCCTTCCGCCGCTCAGGAGGAACTGATCGGCATAGTCACTCAGCTCCTGTCCCAAACCGGAGGTGTCCGTCACAAAAAGAGCCTGATTGAGTTTTACTGAGAAAGTCCCCTGAAACCGCCAGGGTGAAGTTCCTTGTCTGCGGTAATTGGTCTGGATCCGCGTCGCCACTCCGCCGCTGTAGAGTTTTTCATCATGGACACGCATGCTTATGCCACAGTCCACAAACAGGTAATTGCCTTTTGCATACTGGCTTTCCCCGAGCGGATTGCCCCCGATAAAAAGAAAAGGGCTCTGGAAGGTGTTCAGCCCGAAAATCCCGCTTCCCAGTGTTTTGAAAATATCTGCTGAATGAAACCCCACACGAAGTCCGGACGTCTCAAACCCCAGGTCGGTGCTGAGCCGGTCTGTTTTCTGAAGGAAAAACCGGGTGTGGGCCTTTTGTGGCTCAGGCGTCACCTGGTAATAAACCTGCTGTGAAGCGCTGTTTCCGAAAGGATCCGTTGCGACCAGCAGAAACGTGTGAAGGCCCGGGGTCTGAGTATTGAGAACCAGTTCTTTTTCAGAAACGTTCCTCCTCTCCCCTTCTGCATTTACCAGTTCAAGCTTCAGAGAATCCCCGTCCCGGTCGGTCACCACCGGGACATAGACCGCCTTCTGATTCAGACTGTACACATCTGTTGTCAATCGGCTCCGGAACAGCGGCGGCCGGCTGGGAAGAACCGTGCAGCTCTTTGTCACGGAAACGCGGACGGTATCATGCAGAAAGGTGAAGGTGACATGGTGCGAACCGCTCTTCATCGGGCGGACATGCAGCACGGCTTCCTCTCCTTCAGTTTCATATCTGGTTTCATTCGTACCTTCCACAGATTCAAGTTCCACATTGTGCTCATGCCATTCGGTCTGCTTCCACACTCTTTCGGGCCATCTGTAGACATGTCCCTGAATCAGAGTATCAACCGGCAACCTGAAATCTATGGATACCGCCCTGTGGGCATTCGCAGGCGACAACACCTCCAGAGTGATTTTCTTTCTGCCAACAGCTTTCAGAGGATCTCTTGCCGCGATTATGAACGTGACGGACGTATCCTTTGAAAGCTGGGGAATGTCCCATTCGATCCTCCCGGAATTCTGATCTATTTTCATACCCTCAGGCTGGTTGAAAAGCCTGACCTCGATCTCATGTGGCAGATGTTCCGCATCAACGATAAAAGGCCTGATACTGAGACGGGTGCCGCCGAATACCGGATCATCAACCTCAACCTGGATTTTCGGAGCACTGTTCTGGACTATATTGAGGGTGCAGGTGAACGACACCCGCTGCTTGCGGTTGTTGCCGACAGTGAATGTAAGCGGCCAGCTTCCCGCCTGAGTGGGAATTCCGGAAAGAGTATGTGACGAGTTGTCCCATGAAAGCCCGGGAGGCATTGGGGAGGAACAGCTGTAGGTCAACTGCCCCGACGGTTCAAGGGGGTCAACAGCCCAGATCTGCCATGAGAACGGGTGACCGGTAAAGAGCCGGGTATCCGGTTTTTCTGTTATGAAGGAAGGTTTTTCTCTGTTCTGCTGAACCCTCACCACATTCACAAACCTGAGTTCGTTCACCAGCTGCCTGGGTGCAACCAGTGTCATGTGTGGACCGCTGAATTTGATGACCATTTCAGAATGAGATGGTGTTTTCCCGAAGTAATCCTCGAAAATCTTCAGCAGCTCGCGACCAAGAGTATAGCCCTTCTTCTCTCTGCCCCCGGACACCTGACCGGACCTGGAGGCCCACACCTCGCTTTTTGCCCTGGCAGTAAGACTCATGACGGGAATGTCCTTAAGCTTGCTCAGTATTCCCATACTCTTCATTGTCTGCCAGATATCACCGTCAATGAGAACGGCTTTGTCCCTGAAACGGATGATGTCCCCCTGGGAAACGCCCCGGCTGATATTGCTTATGTAGAATACCGGTTTACCTTCAGCAAGAAGCCTCCGGGCAAATTGGGAAGCAAGCGGCTGGTCGTCGAGGTAGGCAAGCCCCACATGGGCAAGCGGTTCTTTTCCGGCGCCCGTTGCAGAAAAAAGCACCACGAAGAAAAGATGCAGGAAAACCAGAACTCCCTTCATGCCCGGACATCCGCCTCTGGAGCAGCAATCCATCAGAAGCCCCTCGTCTCTTCGGTCCATGCCCTGTATGCTTTCTGCATATCGACGGTAAGCTGGCTTTCGCCATAGTCTATGCTGTTGTTTTCCGTGAACCACTCCCGCTCCGCCTCGCTCCAGCGTATATCTCCGTATCTGTAGGTAACCACCGCATTGTGCCCCCTTACCGTAAAGGATATGTATTTGTCACGTTCGTGCATGATCACGGTGATCTCACCTCCGGGGGAGAGTGCTTCTATGTACCTTTTGTCTCCCGCCTCACTCACACCGACCTTATGCCCCTTCAGCCCGAAGGCGAGAAGGTAGGGCGCAGCAGCAGCGCCGTCGTGTTCCTGCCGGCTTATCCACCCGGAAAGCTTCTCCCAGTAGGTATCTTTCTGAGCTTCTTCAAGCTTGGTTCTGTCAATATTGACAAGAGGTATAAGAAAGAGAAAGAACAGAACGAAGGTCACCACCATAATGGACAGTGCGTCCTCCATGGAAATCGCGTTTCCCAGATCAACTTTCGTTTCTCTGCCTCTAATCATTTTTCTTCTCCGCCACAAGAGAAACCGGAGCAAGGCTCTGCAGCTTCGCCCCCAGCACAGAACGGTACTGAGCCTCGTACTCTGTCAGAAGAGCTATTTTTCTGCCCATTTCCTTCTCCAGAGGTATGAGCCTCACCATCTGACGGCCGGTTTCCTCTACCCGGGAAGCAAGAGACTTCAGCTGTTCATCCATTGACCGGTGAATATCGGTGACCTTCCGTGTGAACTCCTTCTGCAAACAAGCGAGCTCCTCCAGGTACTTTCTTTCCGCGGCGGCCGCGTTTTCCTTTATTCTGGGCTGAAGATGGATGAGGCACCAGTCATCGAGATTGTTGTTCACCATTTCAAACTGCCCCAGAATCCGCTCGAATACCTGGATTGTCAGCAATTCGATGAAAATTGACAGCCCGGTTGCAAAAAGTGTGGTTAATATGGCGTAGGCGTCGCCGTCGATAGCCTTGACGATGTCGTTTATGAATTTGAACTCGCCCTGGCTTCCCTGAAGAGAAAGCATGGCCTGCTTCATAGGCTCGAAGGTCATGAGAAGTCCGATAAGAGTCCCCAGAAATCCAAGCTTCAGAGTTATACGGTTGACTGTAGAATGGAAGGAGATGGTTTTGGAAGCTACCTGGTCACGACGGACCGCCGCATGATCCATCATGCGCTCAATCCCTCTTGTCTCCCCCTGCACTCCCAGCTGTATCCAGCGCAGAATGCTGTCCCGAATCTGGCAGGGAGGTGCATCAGTAAACATCTTCTGCTGCAGAGTCCTCAGATCGGGAGTTTCTCCCTCACTTTTCACTATCGAGAGAGTCTTCTGGGCTTTTGTGGCCCCTGCCCTCAGGGTAAGATACTGAAACAGCGCTCCCAGCTGACCGTAAACAAAAAGTACCAGAATGGCCCAGAGAAACGGATCTGTATACCATGTGGGCTGAAAATAGAAAAATCCCAGCACCGCCCCTGCGATCATGGGTAAAGGCAACGCGGTCGCGTAGGTCGAAAGATCCTTGGAACTTTTGAGATGCTTGGACGCTACATCAAGAGTGGAATACTTGAGAACGTCGTGTGTTTTCTGATTATTGCTCATCAATAGTCTCCTGTCGACTTTTCTTCAGATCGAAAGTCATCCTGGTTGAAAATCCCACATTGTACCTGCGCAGGTTCCAGTAGTGAAAATGAAAGCGCAGCGGTTCCATTGTGAAAGGAAGGTCGAAACCGGAATAGCTGAAAAGGTTGACTGAAATCCGTGGTGTTTGGATCCAGGCTCCGGGCACCCACACATCGGAAGCCCTGGTCAGGGATGCTCCCCAGGTTCCCCAGATAAAAGGCAGAGAATCAAGGCTGACCCTGGAAATGGTTTTCCTGTAGAGATCACCGTCGAAAATCATATCGAAATGGAAATGTCCGGCTTTCATGTATAGAGCATGACCGACATTTCCTTTATGACCCCTGCTCCAGCGCCTGCTCATCCCCGCAAGCGTTTCCCCCTGCTCACCCAAATAGATCATCGAAGCCATATCATCTTCAAGCCAGAAATATTCAGGAATCACCCATCCGGCCTGCTTCATTTCGTAGCGGATGAAGGGCAGACCGATAGTCCAGGAAAGGGAGCCGTTATTGAAATGGTTGAGAGAATCACCCTGGAGCTCCTCTGCCAGAGAACCGTGAAAGGAACTTCCATGAAAACCGACACCGGCATAAACGAAAAAAAGCCTGCCCAGATAGTCAACATGCACGGTGTTGCGTATGACAAGGGTACGGCTTGCAGCCATGTCGAACCTGTCGGCCAGCGAAAAGCCGGTGGGCCACGATCCAAGCTCCAAAAAGGCATCCAGCTTTCTTTTCACCGGAATATTTTCATCTATCAAAAGAGCGCAGAACGATTCTTCACCCCAAAGCTGCTCTGCCCGGTTGGGTTTCCGATGAGCCGGTTCCGCTCTATCCTCTTGGCGGTATTGAGGATACCTCTGAAGAAACTGCTCTGTTTTCTCTTGAGACAGTTCACCTATCTGGGTTCCATCCCTGAACACGATCAGAACCCCGGAAAGATCATTCCGCACACAAACCCTGTATTCAGCTCCGGGAATCCGTTCCGAGAAACCGGCAGATGCCAGATCTTTGATAGCCTGAGAGTCACTGACGACCAAGGGAACGCAGGGAGTCTGTGCACCGGTGGCCGAAGCCAGGGCCAGTATGCCGGCAAAAATGATCCCGGAATGCCATTCTATGTTCAGCTTGCAACGTGAAAACACGATAACGGTTCCTTAACCTGAGCAGAAGCGGCCATAAGCCGATGAAATACATACAGTTAATTATGAATTAAAGGAAAGGGTTGGTCAAGTACGGACTAACTGATCTGTATTCAATATGAGTATAGAAGTTAGCAAAAACAGATCCGATTAACCTCATACAGAATAAAAAAGCTCACCCTTGGGAGGGAACCGTCCCAGCCGCCCTCGGGGCGGTTACCGGAATAAGAGTGCAACTTATCCTTACCGCCGGTCTGGAGAAGCGTGTTTACGGAAGCATTGACCATACCGCGGCACTGGTGAATGCACCCGAAGCGGCAGGTCCCGGACTGTACCCTGTTTCAGATGAAATAATAAGCGAACTTGAGGCAATCGGGATGCTCACAGGTGCAAACGCGCGCCTTGTGGCAGGAGGAGGGGTGTGCGGTGCGGAAGGATCGGTGTGGATTGCGGTAAGCAGCACTGAGGAACAGATGAAAAAAGCCGGAAGCGTACTTGATGAAATACGGAATGAACCGGAGTTCTGTTATGATTAGAAAAAAACGAAAAAACCCGCTGAAGAAATCATCCGCAGCGGGTTTTTGGCGGAGGACGAGGGACTCGAACCCCCAAGGCCGCAAGGCCGGCGGTTTTCAAGACCGCTGGATTACCAATTATCCTAGTCCTCCAAAACTTCAGGGAGGTAAAATACTACCTGCAAGCGCCGTGCGCAATTTCAATCTCTGCCCATAGACAGCACCCGCACGCCTCTGCAGCCGGCTTTAAGAAGCTCCCCGGTGCAGGCTTCCACCGTGGCACCGGTAGTGAGGACATCATCCACCAGAAGTACCCGCCTGTTTCTTATTTGATATGCCTTCGCGCCGTTAATACCGAATGCCGACTCCAGATTCCTTATCCTGCTTTCCTTGTCGAGCTTTGTCTGAGTGCCGGTTTTCTTTCTGCGCACCAGCAGATCAGTTCTCACCTCCAACCCAACACCCAAACCGCTCACTATCCCCCGGGCAAACCACTCCGCCTGGTTATACCCCCTCTGGCGCATTCTTGATTTGTGAAGAGGAACCGGTATCACCAGATCAATATCATCCAAAAACTCATCCGGAAGCCGGGGGGCAGAAACAAGCCCGACATGAAAAGCCAGCCTTCTTTTACCTTTGTACTTTATGTGATGAGCTATCGAACGCAGCAGATCGTCAAAATCATAAAAGGAAAACACTTTTTCGAACGGGAAATCCCAGGCAATTTCACAAGTGCACTCTCTGATCTTTCTGTTCTGGGAACAGAAGGGACAGGTATCACGCGAGTTGTGATTGGTTTCCAGTGTATGCAGGCAGTGAGAACAGAACCAGGTGTCGTGAAGGGGGTTATTGCAAATAATGCACAGAGGAGGGACTAGAAAGTCCCCCACTCGTTTGCAGAGATCTGATAAGCTACTTCTGACCCACCGCAGATTCGGAGGGCTCATCCGATTCCACCTGCTTTGAGTCGACTGCGGGCTGCGGCGCGACTTCCCTGTTGAGGTAATTTCTGAGGATCAGTCCGCCGAACACTATAAACATAAAGATGCACACGACCTGATTGTGAGAAAGCGGCCCCAGCTTTTCCGAAGGCATATACACCCGGCTGAAATCCACCATGAACCGCAGCACGGAGTAAAGAAGACCCACGAGATAGAACTGCAGTCCCGCGAAAGGCTTTTTCCGTCCGACCAGCAGAACTACAATTCCGATAATCAGTCCCCCGACAGACTCGAAAAGCTGGGAGGGCAGAAGTCCGCTGGCGTGAACGTGCTGCTGATAATCGCCCGCGGGGCTGATGGGCGGGAAACTCACCGAACACGCTGCCCCCTCCTCGGCGGCAGCTCCGTAGCAGCAACCGTTGAGAAAACAGCCTATTCTGGTGAGAAAAATTCCGAAACCGATACTTGGTGCCGACGCATCGGCATAAGGCAGAAACGGCAGTTTCTTCAGCTTGAAGAAAAGGGCTCCTGCGATAATGGCTCCTATAAAACCGCCATACATCACCAAACCGCCGATCCCGACCGATCCACCATGGAAAGGATTGATTATGGCCATCAAATTACCCTGAAATTCCTCGAAATGAAGAATAACATAGTAGAGCCGGGAACCGAGAATGGCCGAAAGAATGACATACAAACCCACGTCCGAAATGACATCCGGATTGAGCCCGGCCTTTTTAGCCCGCCAGCTGCCAAGCCAGATTCCGAAAAGAAACGAGAGCGCGAGCATCATCCCGTAGGCAGGAACCGGAAACGAAAATATTTTGAACAATACCGGATGCATTGAGAGCCTTTCCTTTTTGAGTATTCTGATCGAAAGAGAGTTACGGTCTCGAAAAACGGATATTTTCAGGCCCCGGGCAGAAACTGTCCGGAAAACCCTCAGCTAGAAAATAGCTATTTAATACGTTACGGCGAAATAAAAACACCAAAAAAAGTGGAAATGTTATCCCCTTTCAGGCTCCACCTTGCCGCTTACCCTTTATAATAACTTACAAACAGTACTGTACTCAGGTTGAAAAAATATGCCGCTGCTGAGCAGGCTCCTAATCTATAGAGAAAACTGTTCTTATTTTCAATATTGCCGGCCTTTTCCCATTTCCTCAAAACTATCAGCGTAACAAAACTCAAAGCGATGTAAGGGATGATGAAGGTTCTGAAACCCGATGCATACACTGTCGGTGAAAAACCCATTATCACTCTCGGGGCAAAACCAAGGCAAAGTACAGCTGTGCACAGAACAGAATCAGAACTGTTGTTATCTATCCTTTTCAGCAGCACGTAGAGCCTGTATCCGATCAGAACCGTCACGGAAGTAAACACAGCAGCGGACAGATACAAATGAATTCTGTCAAAATCCGGTATGCCGGCAATGCTCTTTACCCCGTAAAACCTGTCCAATACCATAAACAGCTTGTCCTCTCTGGGCAGCTTAAGTTGATGGAATGCATTTACCAGACCATAGGAATTCGCTGCTGCTACCACAATAACAAAATCATAATATATCAATTTAGAGCTGGCATGATATTTAACAAGTAAAACCATTGAAATGATCAGTGCTATCACGGATAGATTTGGTAACGTGAGGTAATGAATCAAACTTGTAGAAAAGCCGAGGGCCAGTTTATCCCAAAATGAGAGCATTTCAAAATTGGGGAACCAGCGTATAATTTCATACTCGAAACGCTTATCCACACCAGGTGTTGTCATTATGAATACAATACTGGCAAATGCAACAGAAAAAAAGATCATACTTAAAAAGTCCAACTGACGCTCAAACAGCAATGACCTTAACAGAACATAGCCGGACACCATAACCAGTACAGCTGCAACCTGCTCATTGTTTGCAGAAAACAGAAGCATGAAAACGTAGACAAAGATGATCGGTTTCCTGACAGATCTTCTCTCTACAGGCTTCCCGAGAACAGTGCATACATACAAGGCACACGCTACAGGCCATAGAAAATTGATCGACGTGGTAACCCAGCCGGCAGTGGACATATGAAACAACGGATACAGAGATACAACCATAACACTCCACCAGTCCTTGTCTCTTTCACACCTACCGAATACAAGCTTTTTCAAACTGTATGCAACAAGAACAAGTGCAGCTGAATTCAGCCCCTTCCATACAATCAGCGGCAACCTCATGAAAATCAAAGTCACCAGCTCAATAACGACCCTTGATGACCAGTTGGTGTATCTCATTTGAAGAAAACCGAACCAATCGCCCTCGTGTGCCGCCTGCAGAAAAAAAAGGTCATCACCATGGTGATACATCGGAATATGCAAAAGCAGCATCGCGATCCAGAAGACAAAGTAGGGGTTCAGTCTGAAGAAGAAATTCGGGGTGTTGAGAGTCATTTCAGATGTATGGCTGGCTGCGTTTTGGTGATTTTAAAGCAATCAATGGCTGACGTTTTCCAGATCTCTGGTAGTGCGGTTAATTGCTTTTATATTGATAACTTTCAATGTAACATGAATATACTACAGGACACAAATCAGCACCTATTCTTATAGATCTACCTTCCTTTTTACTGTCCTCCCCCACTCAAAAGCCCGTATCTTGCCCAGGACTTTTACGGCTTGTGCACAACTGCCTTGAGACACTTCGCTCCACGATAATCCCGTGGGGAAGCCTTAACATAAGCAGATAAGGAGGATAAGCTCTGAATCGGAAAGAGAGAGAGAGCACCAGTGAACTTTGAACCCTGAACTTTGAACCCTGAACTTTGAACCCTGAACTTTGAACCCGGAACTTTGAACCCTGAACTTTGAACCCTGAACTACAGAACCTAGAAGTCCTGACCCGTGAGCCTGGCATTCAGCAGAAGTCCCACCAGCACCGCCACGGTGATAGTAAAGGACCCTCCATACGAGAGAAACGGAAGAGGCAATCCCGTCACAGGCATCATCCCCACAGTCATGGCAATATTCACAAACACGTGAAACGCCAGTATGGAGGATGCGCCGACCGCCACCAGATTTATGTAACGGTTGCGAACCGACTGGGTGACCATGAATCCGCGGATAATGAGGAAAAGAAACAGAAAGACTACCAGTGAGCAACCGACTACACCGAACTGTTCACCAAGAACCGAAAAAATGAAATCAGTATGCTGCTCCGGAAGAAAAGAAAGCCGGGTCTGTGTACCCTCCAGATACCCTTTTCCAAAAATATGCCCCGAGCCTATCGCCACTTTCGACTGGATCACCTGATAACCGGCCCCGTAGGGATCAGCCTGAGGGTTGATGAAACTTATAATTCTCAGCTTCTGATAATCCTTCAGTACAGAATTCCAGACAATCGTTATGGCAGTTGAAGCGACAAGGTTTGTAATAATCACACCAACCCAGATAAACAGCGGCGGACGGGTGAAATAGAGAACAGCAATAACCGCCAGGAAAAAAACGCCCCAGGGCGCAGCTTCCAGAAAACCCCAGTCGGTTCCGCTGCTGTAGGAAAGCAGAAGCGGAATGGCAGACAGCATCAGAGATATTCCCGGTGAGACGATGTAGAAAAGTTCCAAAAGAGTGAGTCCCCCCCAGTAGAACATCGGCAACGCCATTGCACAGAACACCAGAGCGGTTCCCAAATCGGGCTGTTTCATTACCAGACCGAAGGGAATCAAAATCAACAACCCGGGGACAATGAAAGAGGAAATTCTGTAGAGAGACACCGTTTTTTCACCCAGATAGCGGGCCAGAGCCAGAAGCAAGCCCACTTTGGCGAATTCTGAAGGCTGGACTCTGATCCCGCCGATCGGTATCCAGCGCTCCGCCCCCTTGGCTTCCACTCCGGTTGCAACCGCAACTACCAGCAGAGCAAGGGAAAGTCCGTACAACAGGTAGGTCCCCTCAAAAATGATATACCCCGGAATGGATACTATAGCCAAAACAATCATAAGGGCCATCAAAACCCAGATAATCTGCTGCTTGAAAATCCCGGCAAGCGGCCCGGTCTGATGTATATAGGTGGCACTGTAGACAAGAAAAATTCCTATAACCCATAGCGCTATAGCAGAGACAAACAGAGAGAAATCAAAGCGCCCCTTTTTGTGAAGCTCATCCATAAGCACTCCCCACCCATCGAGAAGCAGCATAAGCCGATGCATACACTACCCTGAGCTCTAAATTCAACATTGACCCAGTCATGACCCCCTACCTCCCCTCCTTAGGCTCTTCACCAGGATTATACTTCCGGTGAATCCTCTTTCCTTGCTCTGTCTGCGAAAAGAAATACCGAAGTACCTCTCCGCCCACAGGAGCAGCGACCGCCCCGCCCCCTCCAGCATTCTCAACCACCACAGCAATAGCTATCACCGGATTATCCAATGGCGCGACTCCCACAAACAACGCATGGGACAGATCACCATGAGGATTCTGTGCGCTTCCGGTCTTCCCGCCTACAGGAATACCCTCAACACCGGCCCTCCAGCCGGTACCGCCCGGTTTCACCACCGCACCAATTGCCTCACGGGTGATTTCCATCGAAGAGTCATCCACATTCAGACTGCTGAGCACCGAAGGAGACCTCCGACTGACCACCGAACCATCACCGCTCCGCTCCTCCTTAAGGACATGAGGCTGGTAGATCGACTCGCCGTTTCCCATACCCCCGATCATCAATGCAAGCTGAAGAGGAGTGAGGACCTGCTGCTGCCCGATTGCCAGATCGAGCACCAGCCCCTGAGTCCAGCGCCACCCCCGCTTTGCGAAACGCTTGTTGTACGCCTCCTCACCGGAAAGATAGCCCTCCTTCTCTCCCGGAAGATCAATACCCGTAATCTGCCCGAGACAGAACATCCTGGCATAATGATTTATCAGTTCATCCCCTACCCTGGGGCCCAGCTGATAAAAATAGATATTGCAGGATTGCTGCATTGCGGATATGTAATTGACATTCCCATGTCCGCTGGCTTTCCAGCATCTTGCCACACGGTTTCCAAAACGGTATCTTCCTCTGCAGGGAACCGGCATTCGAGTATCCCGAGTGATTTTCCCGGTGGCGAGCCCTGCTATTCCGCTGAGCGGTTTGAAGGTGGAGCCGGGCGGATAGGTGCCGGAGATTGTCCGGTTGTTCAGAGGCAGATTACCGTCGGTAGCCACTTTAGCCCACGTCTTGCTCCTGACCGAAGATGCCGCGGAGAAGATGTTGGCATCGATACCGGGATTGCTGAACACCACCAGGACCTCTCCGTTGCGGGGATCCAGAGCAATGATGGCCCCCTTCAGCGAGTCGGGGAAAGCCTCAGCCGCCGCTTTCTGCAGCCGGGCATCGAGAGTGAGGTGAAGATCATTGCCGGGTACAGGATCTATTCTGGGATACTCGGTGATAGGCCCCAGACTCTGCCCGTAGGCATTGACCTCCACATACTCCCTGCCGCATCTGCCCCTCATTATCGACTCGTATTTTCGCTCAAGCCCCGATCTGCCGATCAGATCACCCCAGAAATAATCCTGCTTTTTGAGCGAGTCGAACTCTTTTTCCGGAATTTCGCCCATGTACCCGACCACATGAAACGCCGCTTCCCCCAGCGGATACTCTCTTCTGGATTCCGTTTCCACGATGATCCCGGGAAGCTCCATCGAGTGCTCCTCCACGATACTCACCACCTCGATGGATACATCCTCCTTTATTCTGGTGATATCGAACCGCCGGGAGAAAGCCCTCTGGATCTGCTCCACTAATTCAGTGCTGTCAAAAACAGCCTCTCCATTCACATCACGAATGCGGCATAATGCCTCGACAACTTTTTCCCGGTTCCTAAGCTTATGGGGAAGAACGCAGATGGAGTATGAGGGGCGGTTACGGGCCAGGACCACGCCGTTTCTATCATAAATCCGTCCCCGTGGCGGAACGATCACCTTCTGACGCATGCTGTTTTCATTCGAAAGACGAATATTGACTTGCGCTTCAATGACCTGGATGTGAACCAGACGAAGCACAAGGACAACAAAACACAGGGATACGAACACCGAAAGAAGAAAACTCTTCACCCGACGTTCCTGCTGGTCGTCCTGTAATCTTTTTCCGAATGGCATCTGCTGTACTAGCGCCTGGTGACAGGCTGGATAACATTGTCCCAGACAAAGGGCACAATGGCAAAGACAAGCGAATACATGGCCCGGGGCAAAGTGGCTGTAAGCAGCTCTCCCGCAACCAGGTTCAACGGGTCTCCCATTTTGACTATCTGCACGGTCATCACAACCGCATCATTGACCGCAAATATCATTATTAAAAGCACGGCCTGCAGAACCGGATCGAGGCGGATCACTTTTTCATTGAACAGGCCCGCTAAAAAACCCACAATCGTCTTGGCCAAAGCATTCTGCCCGAGAATTTCAGCAGAGAAGAGATCCTGTCCCAATCCCAGCAAAAAGCCGATATACACTCCCGGCATCACCCCCGCTTTAATGGAAAGCAGAAAGAGAACGAGGAGGATCAGATCGGGCTGCACCCCGAAGATTTTGACATAAGGGACAAGCGTACTCTGCAGAATGAAGCAGAGAAGAAAGAGGCCGGTCCATTTCCAGATCTTTGTAGTCATTCCAACACTTCTAACGAATCCAGTTCAGAACGAAACGTCGCCCACCGCGGGGCAAGACGCATGATAAATAACTCTTCCAATTTGTCGAATCTCACCGTCAGATCAAGAAACGCTTTTTTGAAAAGAGGGTTGTGGTTATCCCTGATCTCAGAAACGACTCCCACCACCAAACCTTTGGGATAGACACCGCCCAGACCGGAAGTGACAACAGTGTCACCCGCCTGAACATCCTCATGGCTTCTGAGCCTTACAAAGAAATCGTTTCCGTTTTCCGTTTCCATGATTCCCACAGTCCTGGTTCTCTGGCAGAGTACGCTGGTGCGGTTGGAGGGATCCCTGAGCAGCTGCACCAGACTCATGTTTCCCATCACCTGCACCACTTTACCCACCACTCCATGCTCCCCGACCAGCGGCATATACTGAAGCACCCCCTGCCTCCGTCCCGCATCCACCACTATGCTTCTGTAGAACTGGGAGGGATCACGGGCAATGACTCTCACCGGAACAAGTTCATAAGGAGTCTGTTCGGCAAAGTGCAGAAGTCCCCGGAGGCGCTGATTTTCCAGAGCCTGTTCCCTGAGGAGCTGTATTCTGGCGCTGGTCTGGGCGAGTTCCTTTTTGAGCCGTTTGTTTTCCGAATAGATGTTTCCTATGTGAGAAAGCTGGCTTACTGTGATATGGGCAGGGTAAAAAAGTGTGAACTTCAGGTAACGAGCCGTAGTAGCCTGCATTTCCGGACTCTGGGATATCATAATCAAACTGAGCACTGTCGTGAAAAGCAGCGAACAGATATTGCGGTTACGAATTACAAACTCAAGAATCCAATGCATGCGGGAGCACTTCACCTGCCGGAAATTTCTGACTCCGACTCTTCTGAAATCGTTATGTTTAGTGCACCCTGAGGTGCACTCTTATCTGCTTCTTCTACCGGTGGACATTAAAACAGGATGGAATCTGTCCAACTCTTCAATGATTTTCAGCGACCCACGGGCCACACAGGTCAAGGGATCATCGATCACATTGACCGGAAGATTTGTTTCCTGACGAATCCGTTCATCCAGACCTCTCAAAAGCGAACTTCCTCCGGTCATGATTATGCCCTTATCGAGAATATCGGCGGAAAGTTCCGGAGGTGTCTGCTCCAGAGCCTGCTTGACAGCCTCGATAATTGTGGAAATAGGCTCGTTTAGAGCATCGCGGATTTCAGTGGAGGTGATCCTGAGTGTTTTGGGAATACCCGCAACCAGATCACGCCCCTTCACCTCCATCTCAAGCTCATCCTCCATAGGAAAAGCCGAACCGATCTGAATCTTGATCTGCTCGGCGGTACTTTCCCCCACCAGCAGATTGTAAGTCTTTTTGAGATACGATACGATCGCTTCATCTATCTCATCACCACCGATACGCACCGACATGTCGCACACCATTCCACTCAGAGCCAGAACTGCAATTTCTGCAGTTCCACCACCGATATCGATCACCATGTTCCCTGAAGGCTCGTTTACGGGAATACCCATTCCGATTGCTGATGCCATCGGCTCGGCGACCAGATACACCTCACGCACCCCGGCACTCTCCGCGGAATCCACCACCGCACGCTTCTCCACCTCGGTTATTCCGGAGGGAACCCCGATCACCGCCCTGGGCCGGAAGTAAAAGCGGTACTTCTGCACCTTGCGGATGAAATACTTGAGCATCTGCTCAACAAGATCAAAATCCGCAATCACCCCGTCCTTCATGGGACGGATCGCCTCGATCTCCCCGGGGGTACGGCCGAGCATTCGCTTGGCTTCAAGACCGATGGCCACAACTCTCTTTGTATTCTTGTCCACTGCAACCACCGAGGGCTCGTCAATCAGTAAACCTCTGCCTTTTACATAGACCAGTGTGTTTGCAGTACCGAGATCTATCCCAAGATCACTTGACAACAAAGGGAAAAGTGCCATATCCTCGCCTCGAAAATTTCTGGTTAAGACTTCTTACAAGTAAGAACGCCCATGTTGATTATAATATTGTAATCATGAAAAATACAACAGTTTGCATTTCTGCGGTAGTCAAATATGAAAATAAAGCAAAAGCGCTGAAAACTTCACCTGAACAGAACCGGCCTACTCTCCCGAAGAAGACTCCATTTCATCTTGGGATACACTCTCATCGTCTTGCGTCTGTCCTGCTCTTTTCTCCCCGACACCACCCTCTTCAGAAGTATCAGCATCATCCTGTACTTCAGATCCTTCCTTCTCAGACTCGGAAGAAGGCTGCTTCCCCTCCTCTTCCACAACAGTTTCCTCCGGAGCCTCACCCTTTCCTTCGCTAACTGATTCGCTACCCCCGGAGGCATCCGCTGAGTCCGAATCACTCTCCTGCTCGGAACCTGTCTGCTCAAGTTCTTCACTCCCCTCCTGAGCATCCTCATCCTCCACGGCTGCTTTCTTCGAACCGCTCGCAGAATCATCTCCAACCAGCTCCTCTTGCGACTCCAGCGGCTCCCCGAGATTCTCAGACCCTTTTCCCACACTCTTTCCGGGCTCCTCCCCGGCCTCTTCAACAGAGGCACTGGAATCAGATTTTTCCACCGGTTCTTCCACCACTTCGATCGCTTCCTCCGGAGCCGACTCTTCTTCCGCAACATCCACAGCTTTCGTGTCCGGAACCGAAGCCTCTTTTGGCTGTGGCTTTGTCGAACGGCCACCACCCAGGGAGTAGGTAAACGCCATATTCCACTTCATATCGTAATCATCAACCAGAACTACCGGGATAAACGCCGCGTCAAAAGAGATGTTATCAATATTGAGTCCAACTCCCAGAGAGATCACTTCCGTTTCCATCCCCAGACGCTTACCCATCCTCACCGCTACCGAAGGCAGCACATTGACCTCCACTCCCAGGGGAAAAGTCACACTACCGTCCTCGTCCCTGTACACCGCATCAAGCGCAACCGTGTAGGGAAGCGAATTCACAGTGTCCTTCCAGGCCGCCCCGGCCCTGGCCCATCGGGGAATCCGCCCCTTCTGCCAGGTCGAATCGCTGTTGAGAAATCCTCTGCTCATACCGATCCCGTGAAAACCGGACATACCGAAATCCAACTTACCGGGGATAGCCCTGAACCCCAGCCCTCCACTCATCGAAAACGCATGAACAGTGCTGTAATGGCCGATCCTGTCCTGCACCGCATTGAAACTGACCGCCAGCGAATAACGGTCCCGCATGAATCCCGCGTTGAAAGAACCCGATGTGGTGTTGTTGGCCATGCTCGAACCGAACCCGTGCTCATCTCTGGTTTGGAAGTCAACAGCACTGGAATAGATTCCCATCCCCAGGAAATATTCAGAAATCAGAATGGATGATTCGATTCCACCCCTCTGCACTCCACCGGGCATCTGGCCGAACTCAATGGACACAAAGGGGATCTGGGAAAAGAACATCCGGGCCGGATTGTAGAACTGGAACCCGGAGCCGCCCAGAGCCGTACCGGCCGTTCCCATGGCCGAAATGCGCGGACTGACCGGCTCCTCAAGCATCAAAAAGCCGTAACCACGATTTTCCCTGGCAAAAAGCACCACGCAGCTTACCAGCAGAACAAGCCCTGTTTTTCCAAACATTTTACGACAACTCATTATGAACAATCCTCAAAAAGCTAGTGTAAGGTCAAACTGCTGATCAACTCCGGCCCAGATCCGGTCCGATGTCAAAGCGTAATTGAAAAGCAGTCCCTGATGCCACTTGTCCAGACGATACGTGAAACCCAAACTCATCCGGGGCGAAAATCCATCCCGGTACTGCTCGCTCCTGCGATACAACTCACTTGACAGCTCAATGTCGCCCAGACCGGCCCGCAAAAGCAGGTCATCTCTGAAATCCCATCGAACCCCCGTACTGATCACCATTTCCGGGTACTCGAAAAGAGTCCAGTCGGAATCGAAAACATAATTAACCAGATCCAGATTCCACAACAGATCCCGATCTAAAAAACGGCCTTTGTAAGAACCTGCCATTACTATTGAAGGCGCCATCTTTTCATCAATCGTCTGACCATACCCTTCATCAGAAGAAATGGTCCAGGAATTCCGTGCTCCCACATTTTTCAGCAAAGCCGCAAGAGTCACCTCTTTGTTCAGTTTGTATGTCGCGGCAATATCGAATGCTCCGATCGAGGTACTTGTGGAGTTGAGTACTCCATCCCCTTGTGGAGTCGTAGGAAGGCTCTGGTGCATGATTGCCATACTCGCTCCCATGGACAGTTTTTTGGAGACCAGATACCCTACCCCGATTTTCATATTGAAAAAACTGTAGTTCATCCCGGACAGAGCTTTTTCCTCCACGACCGTGCCCTGATCATAGTACCCATCGTACATGCCATCCAGAAAAGGATCACCTCTGTAGAGAAAGCTCAGCCCCATGCCCATGCGGGGTGGAACCCTGAAATCAAGCGAAGCCCACCCCTCGGTTCTGCCCAGAGATCGAAGACCTGCCCCCACCGACGCCCTGCGCTCACGCAGCAGAGGAAGCCGTGAGGGGTTGTACCAGGAGATCATGAACTGAGGGTCCGCGGATGCAGCTCCCCCCATTGCAGAGGCCCAGGCCCCGGCCGATAGTCGAAGCGGCGCCCCGGGGAGTCCCCCGTTCTGCGAAGCCAGAAGCGATGAGCAGAACAGAAATCCGCCCACAAGACAGACCGCGGCGAACCTGCTCCTATTTTGCCAGTATGACTTTACCAAAAAGACGATCCCCGCCGGTGGAAGTTAGTTTGAAGTAGTAGACGCCGGGAGAAACCAGCCGCCCGGATTCATCGGTACCGTCCCAGTAGTCCTCTTCCGGGTTGGTACTGCGCCCGATGCTGTTTTCAGCCTCACGCCTCGAGCCGGACACCACAGTTTTCACCAGACTCATATTGTAATCATAAATCTTTATGGTGACATCACCGTCTTTTTTGAGCCTGTAGACAAACACGGCTCTGTCATACCTGCCGCCTTCCGAATACCTGATCATCCCCGGAAGAGCATAGCACTCTCTGGAAGTGATCTTGCGGGTATGCCTCACCAGAAAAACTTCACCTCTGGTATCTGAAAAGGGCTTCTCCGAATCGACCACGAACAATCCCCCGGATGAGGCGAACAGAAGTGTGCCGACAGAATCGCCCCGGGGAAGAAAAAGGATATCATTCATTTCCGGGAAAACACCATCGGAGGCCTTGCTGAGCCAGGTACGAAAGTCGCTTCCCCCGAGCTGCTGCTCAAGAGGTGTATCCACATCCGCACTGTCAGAAAGAGTGTCATTAAACGAGGCGAGCTGATTGTCCCCGAAAACCGCATAGAAATACCCCTGTACACCCGAAGAAACGAGCTCCGGTGTCCCGGATACCACTTTTGACCACTCGCCCGAGCTTCTGCCGTAGCGGTAAAGACCCAGTTCCGTCGTGTCCTGCTTCTTTACATTGATATAAGCATAAACAATCTCTTCATTTCCCCTGAGCGGGGTGAAGGCAGCTTCGAAAGAAGAAAACTCCTCCCCTGAGCTAAGAGCGGTATCTGTGAGCAGAGTGTCCCATCTGTTTTCAGAAGCATCGAAAGACCACAGCAGGGATGGGGCAGTTACAAGCAGACGGGAACTATCTAACCCTGATACGGCCAGAACGGTAGTATACCGGGGAGTCAGTGTGTCGGGAGCAAGTTTTTGGGGATCTGAAGCACTCTCACCCGGACGGAAGGCTTCTACAGAATTCGATTCGGGACTGAAGGAAACCAGACCGCCCGTGGAACAGGCTGTCCAGAAGTGATCCGAAGAGTAGACGATTCCACGGGGACTGATGGATACTTCCTGTTGAAGGTCGTAGCCGAATTTAAAGGACGTCTGCTTCTGCCGGTCACTTTCATGATCATAGTGCCAGAATGTTACGGGATTGTTGGCATTTTCGTTGTAAAGAAGTGCCGCCGCCTCTTTACCTCCGAAAGCCAGGCCGACAAAGCGATTCTTCAGATTATCGGCCTCGAACCCGTACCACTCTTCCGAGCCCAGATCCAGCTGGTAGTTGAACCCGCGCTCGGTGGCCACCCAGAGCGTATCACCCTGACCGGCCAGAGCGATCATGTTGTTACTTGTAAGCTGACGCGTACCTCTGAACTGGGCACTAAGAGTTGCAGCGGTCACAATAACGGAAAGAAACAGGAGTGGCAGACCGCCTCGGGTCCGCCGATCAGTTCTGCGCATCACTCTCCCTCATATCGAGAACCTCGACGCCTTTCGGCGCTTTGAACCGGAAAACTTTTTGGGGAATAGACTTGCCCAGTACAGTTTTCCTGAAAACGTATGTATTAACATTGCCGTTGCTATCGGTCATTTTCAGAGTATTCACGATACCACTCTTCTCTTCTACCAGTACTGTAACAGATGTATACGACGCTGAGGATTTCAAACTGTCCTCTTCTGTCGGAGTATGGTTCCAGACCAGCTCCACCATACCATTTTCACTCTTATTCTGAGTGAATGTACGGCCGGTCAGAAATGTTGAGAGAAGGTGCGAGGGTTGCATTGAAAGGTCGATTTCGGACAAGTTTCTGATCACCACCTGAGCGTTTCTCTCGCTGTATTGCCAGAAAGACTTCCCGTCACTCACGAAAGTTTCTTTACCCAGGTCTACGCGGAACTTTTCTCCCGGAGCAAGAAAGAGTTTGCCGCTTTTTGCAGTTTCCTTTTCGCGGATAGCCCAGTAGGTGGTAAGATCGAATTGGGATTCGATGGTGGTTTTCCCGCTGTAATTATTGCGGATAAGACCCATCACCTCGGGCTCGCCCGCACCGACAAGGGATGTGGCCAGAAGCAGAGCTGCAGTAAACACGGTTGCTTTGATTAGCTTCATTTCGTTTTCTCCTTTTCTTAGCGCATGCTTGCGAGCAGTTCTTCAAGCGTGTCAGGACGGACAAGCACCTCTCTTACCTTGCTGCCCTCCTGGGGACCGACTATGCCGGCACGCTCCAGTTCATCCATAAGACGCCCCGCCCGGGCATATCCGATCTTCATTCTGCGCTGAAGAAAAGACGTTGAACCCTGACCGGTGGAAACCGTGATCCGGGCAGCCTCATCGAAAAGCTCATCCCGTTCTCCATCCTGCTCATCACCATCCACCGAACCACCGTCACCATCGTCACCCCCCATGACCTCATGGAAACTGTCGATGACCTCCACATCAACCTGCTGATCCCGTATCTGCGACACAATCGTCTCCACATCCTCCTCGGATATGAAGGCGCCGTGGAAACGCTCGATTTCCGGTGCTCCGTTGCGCAGAAAGAGCATATCACCCATTCCCAGAAGCTTTTCTGCACCGACATGCCCCAGAATAGTTCTCGAATCGGTGGACTGGATGGTCCTGAAAGCGATTCGGGAGGTGAGGTTGGCCTTGATCGGACCGGTGATGATATCCACCGAAGGGCGCTGAGTGGCCACGATGAGGTGAATACCCACGGCACGGGCAAGCTGAGCGATACGCTGTATGAGCCCCTCCACATCCTTGGAGGCGGTCATCATAAGATCCGCCAGCTCATCGACTATGATAACGATAAAGGGGAGCTGTTTATTGTCATCTTCGGGCAGAATACCATTTAATTTCCCCGCTTCCACCCGGGTATTGAAGGAATCGATGTTGCGCGCCCCCACTTTGGCCAGCACCCTGTAGCGCCGCTCCATCTCCCGCACACCCCACTGAAGCGCCTTCACCGCCTCTTTTGATTCGGTCACCACCGGTGAAAGCAGGTGGGGAATTCTTTCGTAGAACGCAAGCTCCACCTTCTTGGGATCGATCATGATCAAACGAAGCTCCTCGGGCTTTCTGGTCATGAGCATGCTGCAGATCACGGAATTAATGCACACACTCTTACCCGAACCGGTCTGTCCGGCGATAAGCACGTGAGGCATCTTGGTGATATCGGTGACATAAGCCGCACCCGATATATTGGTTCCGACTATCACGGGAAGCTTGGCTTTGGACTTTCTGAACGCATCGGAGGTGAGGATATGCTTGAAATGAACAATCTGCCGCTCGGGATTGGGAAGCTCGATACCCACCGCCGACTTGCCGGGAATGGGCGCCTCGATTCGAATACGCTGCCCCCCGACCGCCATGGAGATGTCATCATGAAGATTGACAACCTTGCTAACCTTGATACCCGGAGCAAGCTCGATTTCGTAACGGGTCACCACCGGTCCCGGACTCACGCACACCACCTTGCCCTCCACCCCGAAATTCATGAGTGTCTTCTCGAGGGTCCGGGAGTTGTACTCGATGGTCTCCTTGTCTATCATTCCCGAAAGCGGGGGCGGGTCCGGCAAGACACTCGGGGAAGGTACCACGTAGGGCCTGGTCGGCACAGTCAGTTCGGACACTTTGAAATCATCATCGGTTTCGCTGGGGATTTTCCCGACACTCTCGTCTACCCCCTTCTCCTCATGCTCGGCGAATTGGGGAGGTATGGGGGAATCATCCAGCTCCGGCTCCTCCTCCACCTCCTCTGTTTCGACGGAAGCAATCTGTATAGGCTGACTCTTCTTGGCCCGGAACGCCGCCAGTTCATCATCCAGCCGCTTTTTGGCATCGTCTTCAGGGCTGACGCTCTGATCCTGAGGAGCGGCCTGCACCGTCTGGCGCACGCTGCTCTCCAGTGCCGCTGTCACGGGAGCCGCATCGGTTCCGGCCATAACAGGTTCGGGCTGAGGCTTCTCTTTTCCCTTCCCCGGCTTCTCTTTGCCTGAATTCTGAGGCACTGGCATTTCCTGAGTATAATCGCGGATAGGAGGAGAACTTTCTATCCCCTCCTTCACATGAAACACAACATGTTTGATCCAGTTAAACAGGATCAGCACATATTTCCATATAAAAGCGGCGGCGGTCTGAGGCTTGATACGCAGTCCGATCAGAACCGTGATCACAATAGCCAGAGAAATGAGAAAATAGGGTCCGAATGTGCTTCCTCCGAATATCGGCACTATTGTGCGTACAAGGCTAAGCCCTACGAAATTTGTGAATGCGGGGGCTCTGAAAGCCATCACGAAACGGGAATCGCGGGCCAGTTCAGGCATGTACCTGATAGCCAGGAGAAAACAGACCTCGAGAGTGAGTGCAAGAACGAACAGCAAAAGCTTTACATTGAGACGATCATTCTTAAGCTTGACCCACCCTATATAGCACACTGCCAGAGGGAACACGAATGCACAAAAGTAGCCGAAAAGGAAAAACAGACCCGAAGCCAGGCTTGTACCCAGATATGGACCAAGAATGTGAGCCGGTGCATCGATAGAGGTTGCAAGCTGCTCGGGAGAATAGGAAACGAGCGATATAAGCACCAGAAGCCCCAGAGACAAATAGATCAGCCCCCAGATCCCGTGCCCTATATCGGAGTGTTTCTTTTCCACTTTCCCGTTTTTCTTTTTATCGGAAGCTTTTTCAGTTTTTTTTCTAGCCATTATCCACCGAACCGACAGTTTTTTCAAATGCGTACAATGAGAATCTGATTTTTTTCGCTTTTTCGGACACCTCGGGACTGCTGCTCAGTTTGGAGTACTCCTCGATAACCCGGCTGGCTTCCTGAGCCCGTTTGAAATTTGCGGCGAGGATATCGCCCTGGGCCGCACGGGCCATCTCCTCGGGCCGGTTCACGGAAGCGAAGCAGTCGTTTTCAGTATCCCGGTTCCGAAGCAGTTTTGAAGGCCCCAGACACTGCCCCATCTCCACCAGAAGATGCCTCATCTGCTTAAGCTCTATACTGGCCTTTTCATCCTCTTTGATGAACCGGAAGTACTCCTCCACCACGCGCAGAGCCTCCCGGAGCCGGTTGAGATTGGCGTCAAGAATTCTGTAAACGGCCTCTGTTTGGTTCTGCAGAGCTCACGCCTTTCGAGGATTGGTCCGAAAATACAGTCTAATAAAAATATAACGTGAAGCGGGGATATGACAGTGGTGAATAGGAGAAAGTGTGTGAGGGGTGCCAGGCTGGGTCTGTCGAGAGAGGCTGAACGGGGGGATGTGCTCTGCGGGAGCGGAGAGCCTGGTCTCGATCCCGGAAAGCAGATCGAGTGTTGACCTGAAATCCACAGTTCGATATTTCCGAAATGCGGATGCAGAGAATCGAAAAGCGTCTTTCGAGCAGGTTCGGTATCCTCTATGCCGATGAGCCGAAGCTTGAAGAGTGGAGATTTCCTGTTCTCTTAAGCTCTGAAAGAGCGATTCACACTAGCCCAGGGTTCCTCACCCTGGGACTGAATGACCCATACAAGCCATCCAAGCCCCGAAGGGGCGATTCAAGGAAATCAATTAATACCCTCATCCTAGGGCGTTGCCCCAGGCTAGTATGAGGCACCCCTACAGGGTGCGGATGGTGGGGTGAATTTCAGAGTAAGGAAAAGTGAAGATATTCAAAACAACTGGTTGAATTCTTTTCCTTTGTAACCTCACCCCGCCCTTCGGGCACCCCTCTCCCACGGAGAGAGGGGCAGAGGCCGTACGGTCTGTACGCAAACCGTTGCGTCTACAGATTCAGCCTGGACAATTAGACAGGTTGCAGATGCTCTACCGACCTCGGTTCCCCCTCTCCTGCGGGAGAGGGGGACAGGGGGTGAGGTCAAGCGAGTAAAGAGATGGTCTTCCGAATCTAATATAGAATGCTATCTCCAAAAGTGATACGTTCTGAATACGAAGTAGAGAAAGAAACGTTCCCGTTTCCGCCGTTCATTCTATTCTAGAATCTCTTCACGAAGATAAAGAGCAAGAACCCTTTGGCAACAAAACGGCCCACCCGCATTCGCTCCTAAAGGCTTTCATGTTATTCTTGCTACCTTAGAGGAGTTCTGTTTTTTCTTGGTGTATTTTAGGATTACCCTTCGACTCTTCCGACTTCACGTCGGAACTCAGGGTGAGCGGATGGCTGGTCTGGCATAGGTCAAACCTCATCAGGGTGAGCGAATGGGTGGTCCGCAAGAAGAAAAAGGTTAGGTATACAGTAATGCCTCTGTGGCCCCGAACCCAAGCTCAACCTGATACTATTTTCCCGGATATCGCCTCAGCACATACTTCACCATCGCAGCCACTTCTCTAAAGAGCGAGGGAACATCTCTCCACTCGAAATAATCGGCGTGAGCCTTGTGCACATACTTCACCCCGAACCGCTTCAGGGCATACCGGCTTCTGGGGATATGGAAGAACTGGGTAATCACCATCGCACTGGAAAGGTTGTGCGTTCGGCAGTATCGGGAAGTGAACCGGGCGGTTTCGAACGTGTTGCGGCCGTTGCAGTCTTCGATGATTACAGATTCGTCTATCCCTTTGGACTCGAGGTACTCCTTCATGACGACCGACTCGACATGCCCCTCCCTGCCCCTTGCACCGCTTACAATAATTTTACCCAGATACCCCTTGCGGTACAGTTCGATACATTTATCCAGGCGCCCTTTAAGCCGGTCTGAGGGGACACCGGATGGAAGAACCGTGTTTCCCATCACTACACCCACGTCCGAATAGGCGATATCGTCACGAAGCCCAAGAACGGTTATGGCGGTTGCGGAGACCAGAAGAAAACTGCCCGCGACAGCTGACGGTATTGTAAAAAGTTTAGTAGTTTTCATATAAACTGACCGAGCACTAAGGTGATTGGTATACCACAAATTAATACGCGGAAGGTTTAGCAGGCCAGTGCGGGAGGGGGGGGCAGCGTCAAACCAGATTATCACCTGATGTAAAAAAAGGAAGAAAGTCAGTACAGACCTTCTCCCTGAATATACAGCATAAAACGATATAACTTAACTGGG
>JBKHHW010000275.1:0-2672 GCA_046538945.1 Chitinispirillaceae bacterium
TTTGACTTTCCTATAAGATCGTTCTGCCTCATATTCATCTATTGCGTGTGTGTGCTCCCATATTCTATCTTTAACAATTCTTTGAAACACATAAACGCCCTCAAAAAACAACTGCATGATAGAATTTTCAAAACAAATATCGGAAAAATGGGCCATCTCACAGGCTCTGGCAGACCTTCTCTGCAGCGCTTACGAGAAGGGTGATACTCCTTACTACCTCGCCGAATACGATCTGCAGTTCGCTGTAAGTGTCGATAACTCCACTGTCTGGGAAATATTCGATTACCTGGGTAAGATGGAGGAGCTGATCGCAAAAAGAAAACGGGTAATCAATGCTTTCAAGAAAGCTGAAAAGCTGACTCCTGCTCTTGAAAAGCGTATCAGTTACACCACAAATACCTACGAACTGGATGATCTGCTCATTCCGCTCCGGCCGAATCCGCGCAGCAAGGGACAGATTGCACTGAAGAAGGGCGTCGGTCCGCTTGCAGACCGCATCATCTCGCAGGAGGAGGAGAGCGCTTCTGTTGAGGAGATGGCTGAGGAGTTTGTGGGAAAGGACTCTTCGTTTAAAAATGTAGGTGATGTGGTCGGGGCGGTAAAAGATCTGGTGGCTGAAAGGTTCGCCTATGATGAAACGGTAAGAACTATGGCCAGAGATTTTGTCTACGATGACGGATTCTTCGAGATTTCTCCCAAAAATAAAAAAGATGAGAAGTACAGCGCTTACGTGGGCAAACTGGTTCCCGTTAGTGAATTCTCAAAAGAAGAATTGCTTCGGCTCTTTGTCGCAGAGGACAATAAGAGAATAAAACTCAAGCTTAATGTTCAGCTCTTCAGGATTACCGAACTTCTGCGCCATCATTTCATCATGAATCCCGACTCCACCAGTTTCGATCTGATCCTCGAAGCTATCGATGATATGTGGGTCAGACTGCTGCATCCCGCTGTTGAACGCGATGTGAAGCAGACCCTCAGGAATGAAGCCGAAGGGGTCGTGTCAAAAGAACTGATTTCAGGTCTGCGGAAAAGGTACACTGAGGAAAAATCGAAAAGTCCTGTTTTCGTTGTGGATGCTTCAGGCAAAAAGGAACTGACTATTGTGGCTGTAAGCGCGAGGGGTGATCTTCTCGGCGCCACCTCTGAGAAAAAGCCTCAGGAGGGGAAACCGTTCACAAGCGAACGTGTCCGTCAGTTCTTCCAGCGGCATCGTCCCGCTCAGGTGCTCGTTGTCGACAACGATAAGGCAGAAGTCGCAGAGTCACTGATCGGGCAGTTGAAGGAGAGGCTCGATTTCTCGTTAGAAATAATCCGGTACAAGGCTCCCAAATCGAATATCACTCAATCTGAATGGATGAAGAAGCGGGAGTTTGCACTTCTTGAGCCCCGGACCAGAGATCTGCTTGGATACGCGGTGCTGTTTCAGCAGCCTATTTCACTCATTCCGGAACTGGGTATTTCCTATTATCAGATTCATCCTCTTCAGGATACAATGCCCGAATCCAAATTCATGGATCTGATCAACCGGCTTCTGGATTATGATATTCTGGTCAACGGCGTGAACATAAAGGAAATTGCCGATTCTCCGATTTCCAAATTCCGCTGCGTTTCCAAAAACCTGATCGAAGCTATCAAGGCTGCCGATTCAGCGGAACCCATCGTAATGAAAAACGATCTGCTCAAGGTGAAGAGCATGACCGAAACCGCATTCAGAAACATTGCAGGTTTCATAGTTGTTCCCAATGCCGAGGATCTTCTGGACAAATCTACTGTTCACCCCGATATGTTTTCTCTGGTGGAGGAGATCGTCGATCAGCTGACCGTTTCTCATGAGACAATAGTCACCAATCCTGAAGTGATACTTCCTTTCGATGTCGAGGATCCTTCCGTCAAGACATATATCCGATTAAAACTCATGTCTCAGCTCCAGGTCGCACAGCGATATCTGGCCATAGGTGCAGCAAAGGCCAAAAGGAAGCTTAAGCTGACCGAAGTTCAGGAGGGGGCAGTTGTTTCGGGCCGGGTCACTAATATCACTCAGTTCGGTGTCTTTGTGAATATCAATGCAGTATGCGACGGGCTCATCCACATTTCGCAACTGGCGGATGAATATGTGGAGAGTCCCGAACAAGTCGTATCTGTTGGCGACAAAGTGGATGTCCGTATTCTTAAAGTGGATATCAAAAAGCGCCGGATCTCCCTTTCTATGAAAAACATGGGCACCAAAGCTCCCAAGGTCAAACCGTCGAAGGGTCAGCTTTCCAATCTGGCGGAGCATTTCAAAAATCGCTGAGAATAGATAACAATTTCCGTTTGATGATGAGGGTTCCTGTTGAGGGGACCTTTTTTTCTGGTCTGTACAACGGTCCTCAGATGTTCGCCTTCGAGTATCCCTGCCGCAGTTTCGATACAGTACATCGGCTGTTTCCGATTCGTTTTTAAGTATCTTTGTTTTCATGTGACGAAGATTTTTGGGGCAGCCAGTACACTTTCCCCCCAGCTCGTAGCTTTTTATAATTCTCGAAACCTTCTTTCAAAACCCTGAGATAAAGCCTCTGATGTGGGTCAATGTTTTTTTCCTGGTTTCGCCCAGATCTCTGAATTATGCCGCAATCTTCTTAATTACTCGACGGGTCTAAATGTGTCGCGATGTTTTTCTTCAGGTGATGAGA
>JBKHHW010000097.1:0-11050 GCA_046538945.1 Chitinispirillaceae bacterium
AGAAGAATATTATCCGTTGACCGTTGACCGTTATCAGTTGACCGTTATCAGTTGACCGTTATCAGTTCACCGTTTATCTCTTTCCAACATCTTCGGCACGGGCTTGAAAGGGTTCCCTAGGGTGATTATTTCAGGGTAATACCTAATCGCCTCCGGGGAAGCCTTCCCTCACGAGATGAAAAGTCCCCCTCTGTTCACTTTTTCAGATCCAACCCGCTGAAAAAACAGTGTTTATCCATACTCCCCACATTTCTACCCGACAGCGGGTTGAGATCTGAAGCATCAATTATTTTCACTTCATGACAGAAAAATTCGAAAACGAACAGAAAATTAGAAACTGGAGGTCCTCCGTGGAGTCCTCGGGCTGCACCGTGCGGTCTCTGGAATCTATCTCCCAAATACGCAAAAAGGATGGAACGCTTCTATTTGCCCTGCTTGACGCGGATGTGGTATCCCCCGAAGGCAACAAGCTGCCTCACGTGGTGTTCGTCCGGGGGCATGCCTGCGTGATCGTGCCGCTTTTACGCAACCGTGACACCGGAGAGGAGCGCTACCTCATGGTGAATCAGCGCCGAATCGGCAACGGTCACATGAGCCTTGAGTTCCCTGCCGGAATGCTGGATGAGGACAGTGATGCCGCGAATGTGGCTGTACAGGAGCTTAAAGAGGAAACCGGCCTTGAAATCAATCGTAATGAACTGATTCCGCTCACAGACAAAATGCTCTACAGCACGGCGGGTGCCTGTGATGAGGCGATATTCTATTTCGGGGTCAGAAAAGAGATGGGCGACACCGTATACCGCACCTTTTTAAATCGCCGGGGCGGATGCGCTCACGAACAGGAATACATCTCTACGTCCCTGGAGACCCGGGAGGAAGCGGAGAAACGGGCCACATCACTGCAGGTCAGGCTGGGTTTTTTCCTTTTTGATCAGTACCTCAGGAAAACTGCTGACTGGAGTTATTTAAAATGAAATGCATCAAAGGCAGAGATGCCATAGTTGAACAGTGCCCCGAAATGCTTGTAGATGAATCCCGTTTTTCATTGGGTGTTCCTGATGAGGTGTGGTTCCCTCAAAATAGTGACGATCTCAAGGAGCTGATGCTCAGAGCCAGTCGGGAAAGTATTTCTGTAACGTTCAGCGGAGCCAGAACAGGGATCACTGGAGGAGCTGTTCCACCCGAGGGAGGAATGCTCATCTCGTTTTCGCGCATGAAGAAGATTATCAGATGCGAGCCGGGCCGGGATGGCAACCCCGTCCTCTACTGCGAGGCTGGAATCACTCTGGAATCCCTAGCCCAGTTTCTGGAAGATCCGCAAAACTGGCCCGAAAAGGTTGAAGGATGCGAACGTCTCCCGCCGGGCAAGTTTTTCTATCCACCCGACCCCACCGAAATGACCGCTCAGCTGGGTGGAACCGTTGCCAACAACGCATCGGGTGCCCGGACATTCCGTTTTGGTCCCACCCGCAATCATATAGAGGAATTGGATGTCGTTCTGATTACGGGTGAACTGGTTCGGCTCAGGCGGGGAGAAAAGTTCGGAGATGAGTGGGTCTTTGCCACGGAAAACGGTCTGATGAAGATGCCTCCGCCCTCCTATGTTTGGCCCAGCGTCAAAAACGCCAGCGGATTCTACAGCTCGCCAAAAATGGATCCCATGGATCTCTTCATCGGCTCCGAAGGTATTCTGGGGGCCATCTGCAGGGTGGGTATTCGTCTGATGGAAAAAACGGAATTCCTTTCCGGACTCTCCTTTTTCCCGTCCAGAGAAAATGCTTTTGACTTTGCCGATTTTCTGAGAAGTCAGGAGCAGATTGCTGCAATAGAGTATTTCGATTCCAGCGTTTTTGAGCTGTTCAGAGAAAGCTCTTCCGATGAGCTTCCCGCCATTCCTGAGCATTTGCATTGTGCGGTCTACTGGGAATATATCGAGTCGGACCGTAATCCGTTCGAGGACCGGATGGAGGAATGGGAAGAGGCGCTTAACCGGTGCGGTTCATCGCTGGATGATACCTGGAGCGGTTTTGAACCTGTCGAGTCTCAGAGGCTTAAAGCATTCAGGCATGCCGTGCCGGAGCTGGTCAACACGAGAGTGGCTCAGAACAAACAAGCCAATTCATCTATGCGCAAGATCAGCACAGATTCCGCTCTGCCTTCAGGGGTATTCCGGGACTGGTTCGACTCGTGTGTGAGGCAGATGGAAAACGAAGGGATCCAGTACGCCATTTTCGGCCATCTGGGTGATTATCACCTGCATATAAACATGCTCCCCCGTACTGAAAAGCAGCTTGACAGTGCACTTTCGCTTTATCACGACTTCATGCTTGATGCGTGCAGGAGAGGCGGTTCCATTTCCGCCGAACACGGGTTAGGCAAGCTGAAGAGTGAATTCCTGGACTGTATGTTCAGCAGTGATGCTTTGGAACAGATGAGAAACATGAAAAAGGTTCTGGATCCCCAGGGACTGCTGAACCGGGGAAATCTGCTGAAGTAGACGGCTTTGTGTCATTTGACATTTGCTGTAGGCCGTACACCCGTGCCTCTAAGTAGCAACAGCTGTTTAGGGAATTTCCAAAAAAAAGAACCCACCCTTTTACAGATGAGCTCATCGACTAACTCTTGATGCTGATGTTGAAAGGCTTTACTTCTGAATTCCCAGAAGCTCCACGTCGAAGACCAGGTAGGAATCGGGAGGTATGAACCCACCACCCGCGCCGCTTTTGCCGTATGCCTGTTCGGGAGGAAGCACCACGGTTCTGCGCTCACCCTGCATCATGTCCAGAAGCACTTCGTCCCAGCCAGGGATAACTTCACCTTTTCCGACATGGAACGCAAACGGTTCATTGCGGTCGCGGGAGGAATCGAACTTTCTTCCATCGAGGAATGTTCCGGTGTAATGAACGATCACCACATCACCTTTGGAGGGTTTTTCTCCGCTCCCCTCCTGTTCGACAGTGAAAAGAATACCGCTGGGAGATTTCTGTGCGGATGAGAACTTTTCTTCAATAATTTTCTTCTGTTCCTCATTATAGGCCATGTGCTCTCTCTCTTTCTTCTCGGCAAGTTCGGTGACATATCCCTCAAAGGCTTTCTGATCCGCTTTGAACTCTTTAGCCCTTTTTCCCATTCTGATGATGTTGACCTTTTTGATCACATCCCCTCTGGCAATGTTCTTTACCCTCTCCATACCTCTGACTACTCTGCCGAACACCGCATGGCGGCCGTCAAGGTGAGGCGTAGGGGCCAGGGTGATGAAGAACTGACTTCCGTTTGTTCCAGGGCCTGCATTGGCCATGGAAAGAACACCTTCGGAATCGTGTTTGAGGTCGGGGTGGAATTCGTCAGGGAACTGGTATCCGGGACCGCCTGTTCCGTTTGCATTGGGGTCTCCCCCCTGAATGACAAACCCGGGCACGACCCGGTGGAAGTTGAGCCCGTCGTAGAAACGGGCGCAGTCACCTCTGTTGTGTTTAATAGTACCTTCGGCCAGACCAACGAAATTGGCCACCGTCAGAGGTGCTTTCTCGAATTCGAGTTCGATGGTGATGGTTCCCTTGGATGTTTCAAGTTCCGCATACAGCCCGTTACCTTCAGTGGTCGATGCATCGAGTGCGCAGAGCGCAATTCCTAGTGCCAAATACTCCTCATTTCTAGCCCTTTCCGGAAATGTTATTCAGTCCCAATCAAAGGGCGATTTGAGATCAGGTGATGAAGTGTCGTTATCTATATTGTCTTTCGCCTGTTTGAACTTCTGCTCAATCTCCGCCTTGCGCCTGGCCTCTTCTTCCCTGGCCTTTCTCATCTTAGCATCCCAGGCCTTGTCCTGCTTGGAGGATTTCAGAAACTGCTCGAAATCCGCCTTTTCGTGGTCTGCTGACCGATGATCAACCACCTTGCCGCTTGTGAGATCTATCCACAGCTTTCCCTTGCACATCGGACACTTTATTTCGAAAAGACTCATACCAACTCCTTTCGGCCGGAAACTGCAGGCAGATTTCAAAAAAAGGACCTTTTGAAGGGTGAAATCTGCCCTGCAAAATTAGTAAAAGATACTTTATGCCTTATTGGGATACCTGTCTGCACCAATTTTTGCTTATTTTATTTCTTATAAGATACGTAAAAGCAATTATTTTATGATCTTAGAAATGCAATTTGAACAACACGTGCTAAGAAAAACTTAAGTATGCCGATTGAACAGCCATTTGAGGGATTCAGAGAACACATCAGGGAGCCGCTGGTTGGTGACGAGCGTTCTTTTAAACAGATAAACAAACTGTTTTCTGATGTCACCAAATCGCAGCCCAACCCTTTCAGTACACTCGTGCAGCGGATCACGGGCCGCAGCATGCCCAACCGGGAGGCGCTGAAGTTCTGGCACAGAATTCTTGAGCATAAAAGCGAGCTGGAGAAAAAGCTCAACCGCCGAATCGGAATCCAGCCTGCAGCTCTCGATTATGCAGAAACGCATTTTGAATCGGATGATTTCACAAATTTTGCACAGGGGACGTCCACATTCGGGCCAAGGGAAGAGGAATGGTTGCAGCGGATCTACAGTCCCGGTTTTCATCTGGAAAAGCTTAAAGAGGAGCTGCTGCGTTCCCGCCGCTACAAACACGCCCTTTCGGCGATACTGCTTGATGTGGATGAATTCCACCATGTGAACGAGAGCCTCTCCTATCAGACTGGTGACAAGATCCTCACCATCATCATAAAGATCATCAACAAGACAATTCGAAATGTCGACATACTCACCCGCTATTCCGGAGACCGTTTTCTTCTTATTCTCCCAAACACAAACCGCAGGGAGGCTCTGGAGCTGGCGGAGAGGCTGCGGGTCAATGTGAACAAGCGTACTATGCGAATAGAAGGGCTTCCAACGGGTGTCACACTTACGCTTTCCGTGGCGCAGAGCAGTCCCGATTCAAACTCCTCCAGTTTCATGAAACAGCTTGAAAACGCACTCATCGAGGGCAAGAAAAAACAGCGCAACACCGTTCATCCAGCTTAATCGGTTTCGTGTTGCCGGTCAGGGATGTCCGGAGTATTTTTCATTAGAACAGCAAAGATCAGAACTGCTGAACAAAGTTACTCCTTTTACAGCAGACTTTATTATATTATGATAAAACTACTGCACAAACAGGGTAAAGGAAACCTAAAGATGGATATAGGCGGAAGAGAGAAGCTCGGATTTCAGGTAGTCGATGTGGTGGGGAAAATCGACAGACTAAAAGATTCCATAGTTCTCAAGTCCTATATAAATTCCCTGATTGAAAAAGGTGTACTTAATATTGCCTTGAATTTGGCACAGGTGACGTATCTGGACAGCGGAGCACTTAATGTTCTGATCTATTGCCAGAATGCCCTCAAGAAAAACGGCGGTATGCTTGTTCTGATTGAGCCCAATGAGTATGTCAGGGATGTGCTTGAAGTGGTCGGGCTGAATAAATTGGTAACTATATTCACAACAGAAGAGGAGTTCGAACATGAAGTTAAGAATTCTTAGTGCAATCATGCTGCTTTGTGCAGTCCTGTTTGCCGGTTGCACATCAAGAGATTTCATACGACCCAGCCAGGCTGAAATGGATGCATATATTCAGGCCAATCCCGACCTTCCGGAACTGGATAAATCCTGTATTTACGACGGACGTTTCGAAATCGGAATGCTCCAGCAAACAGTCCGTTTTCTGCTCGGTGAACCCAAAATTATCGAAAGCAAGCAGCAGCCCTGGGCTCTTCAGGAACACTGGACCTACAAAAAGGGCAATCATAAAGTCTTTATAATGGAAGACGAACACGTGGTAGGCATAATCGAAAACGATTGAGCCGTGGATCGTAGAATGATTGAGGCGGAAGAATAATTTTGTTTTTTTTCCGCCTTTTTTTCATTCGGAAGGAGCACTGGACGCCGTGGCAACAGTCTTTGACCTTTTCATACTGGCAATTGCCCTGATACTCGCCGCGATCGGCGGCAAACGGGGTTTCATACATGAAATATTCCGTTTTCTCGCTTTGTTGGGAGGGTTTTTCGGATCATTTCTCTATTACCGGGACCTGCAGAGTTATCTTAAACCGATCTCCTCAAACCAGCACGTGACGTCTGTTCTAGCTTTCATTCTTCTCTTTCTCGTTGTTGCTCTGGTAATTCTTGGAATCGGCCTGCTTGTGAAAAAGTTCGTTCACTTCACGATGTTCGGCTGGGCCGACCGTCTGCTTGGAGTTTTGCTGGGCATCATGAAAACGGCAATCATTGCCTGGGTAGCATGCCTTTCCATCTCGTCTTTCCCTGCCAGGAAAGTACATGAGGAATTCGGCAATTCTCATGTATACAAAGGCTACAGTCAGCTCCCCAAGTCTCTTAACTTATCGGGTCTGGAAGAAGCCAGACGATCCATTCGCAGAACTTTGGATTTCAAATCCTCCGGACCGGCTCGTAATACAGTTGATGCAATCGAGGAACTGAAGAAAAAAGTCAATTCTGCCAAAAACCAAGAAAACAGTAGAGAGCAGTAGTTAATGGATCTATTTTATATCCTTCTAATCGGGATTGGAGGCTTGTGTCTCGGTTCCTTTTTCAATGTGCTTATCTGGAGAATTCCCCGGGGAGAATCTGTAGTTTGGCCCTCTTCGCACTGCACCGTCTGCGGTCACAAACTCAATGCAGCGGAAAACATTCCGCTTTTCAGCTATCTTTTTCTAAGAGGCAGGTGCAGTTCCTGCAAGGAGCCGATATCTTTCGTTTATCCCTTGATTGAACTGTTGACCGCAGTAGCTCTTGTGCTGCTCTGGGACACTGCAGGCTTTGCTTTCGATCTGCCGTGGTACCGAAATATTATTCCCGCATTGAGACTTGCTTCTCTTATCATGCTCATCCCGATTTCACTAATAGATCTGCGCCATTATATAATTCCGGACCGGTTCACTCTCCCCCTATTGGGACTGGGACTGGTACTTTCCATTCTTCCCCATCATCTCTCACCGGTTGAGGCGTTTTTGGGGGCATTGAGCGGAGGAGGGTCACTCTTGATCATGGGTCTTGTCGGGACGTACGTTCTGAAAAAGGGAGACGCCATGGGCATGGGAGATGTCAAGCTTATGGCCTGCATGGGTGCTCTGTGGGGAGCAAAAACCGCACTCCTGGGGATCATGTTCGGAGCATTTCTGGGATCAATTGCGGGAGTGGTCATGATACTTGCCCGGAAGCTTGACGATGATCACCGGATTCCTTTCGGACCTTTTCTGGGAGCAGGAGTCATTCTGGCTATTCTGGTCGGGGATCGGCTTCTGAATGCCTATCTGAGCCTCCTGGGCATTTCCTGACAATCTGCTCTTCGCAAAGGCAAGCTTGTTTATGTCCTGGAAAATAACTGTTGAGCAGGCAACCGAACTTCTCAGAAAACACCACCTCAGCCCTGAAAGAATAGCACACTGCGAAGGCGTGTCCCGATTCGCATATTCACTTTCCAACAGTATTGCCGAAAAACATCCCGAAGTGGAAGTGAATCCTGAAAAGGTCAGACTCGCCGCACTGCTTCACGACATCGGACGAGGTGAGTCTGGTGATCACGAAATTAATTCTGTGAATATTCTGAAGAGAGAGGGTCTGGATGAGCTGGCGTCCATAGTCATTCACGGGACCATCTATGAGATATTTCTTATCAGGGGCGTAGATGACCCATCACTTCTGCCGCAAACAATCGAAAACAAAATCGTTACTTACTCTGATGCCAGATTCAGGGATCATCTGGTTTCGTTGGAAGAAAGATGGGCTGAAATCGAGCAGCGGCGCAGCGATGAAGCAGAAAAGCTCAAGTCTTTGGAAATGGCAAAGAATCGGTTCCGTGCAATGGAAAAGGAACTGCTGGAGCTTGCCGGATTGCAGTAAAGAATGGCATTTTAAGTTGCAATAAATCCGCTTCTATATCTAATATGGTAACAAACAATCCATTATTGTATTATATTCTGAAGACTTATGATGAACAACGATCCAAGAGCAAACGAAATAATGCGGGATGTTTATAATCGCACATCCATTCTGCGCAAGCCAATCAGCGGAATCGTATCCGGCTATCACGATCTACCTTACATCATGGTAGCACCCTCCGATGAAAATTCCTCTCACTCCGTAGAGGTGAACGGGAGAATCAGCGTGTCTCCCAAATTCATCATTTCCGCAAGCAGTTTGCAGGAATCCTTCGGAGATGTTTTTGATCCGGAGACCTTCGACAAGGATATTGAAGGACGCCTGTTCTCTTTTGCCTACGCGAACAACAAAAATCTGAAGGTCGAAAGCAAGCATTTCAGTTCTGAAAAATTCGAAGAAAATTACAAGGAACACCTCGATCGGGTGCTGGACAGGCTGATGCAGAAAGAGGATACGCGTACGGGACTCATCTCAAGCCCCAACTTCCGTTATTATCCTGTGTCGATAGATCGGTTCATAAACGAAATACTGGAACGTGAGTTCCGTGCCTGAGGAGTTTCCGTGTACGAAAAGCCCCAGTATCTGACACAAACCGGTTTCAAGCGTTTACCCCGTAATCCCTTCAGTGGAAGTGTTCAGGAGTGCAGGAAAGAAACCTCCGCAGATTCACAGAAAAACTGCAACAGTACTAAGAAAACTAAGAACGTTTTTCCTTCTACACTTTCAGAGTTCATCATTGAACAGCGCAAAGCCAGAATTTCTCAGCCCGCCCGGAAACAAATCAGCGACAAGGCCGCCGAGCTTATAGCAATGGCTTTGAAGGATATGCTGCGTTCCTGAAGCATTTCGCATAGGAAAGGCACTATGTCAGAAAAGAACACAAAAAGGTCCATTACTTCTTCGTTTTTCAGATTCTACCGTTTTTACACTGCGATTCTTGTCTCGACCTTTCTGAGTATTCTTCTCGGCACATTCTGGATCTTCTTACCCTCAGCAGTGCTGATCCGCTTTATCTGGCATAAAGTGGAAAGGGCGTCTGAAGATAAGGAGATCAACCGTCTGTTCGAACAGCATGCTCCGGAATTCAAACAGCTTGCAGGTCCTTACGGCATTCGCCTGATCAATAAAGCTGAAAATGATTCCGCTCTCAGAAGGAGTTTGGCTGAAGTGTTCACCCCCGATGAAAATAAACTGAAAGAAGCCGTGGAGCAGCTTGAAATGCTGGATACTCTTTTCAGAGCAGGCATGACCCCCGATGGAGATTCATATCAGCTCCATGATCTCAAGCTTAAGTACGGCAGGCATCGTTTGGAAGCTCTCGGAAAGAAAAGCTCCTGATTTATCTCTCAAGCAGAAGCTGCTCTGTGCTTTCGCCATCAATGACCAGAGTCGTGTCCACATACTTGATATCAGCTTTGGAGATCAGGTCGTCGATGTAACCGCTGATAAGCTTGCTTTTTCTGGACAGATCCAGTGATTTTCTGATCAACTCTTCGACTTCTTTGAATTTCAGAGGACGTTGGGCTTCTTCATCGGTTTTCTTAACTATATGAAAGCCCATGTTGCTCTTGATAACATCGCTGACCTGACCTATTTCGAGAGAAAAGAGCACTTTTTCGAGATCAGGGATGAGATCTCCTTTTTTGAACCAGCCGATATCTGCAGGCATGGGTATGGATGAATAGGATTTAGCAAGCGCATCAAAGTCCTCACCCGCTTTTGCCTTGATATGCACATCGCGGGCCTTCTGCTCCATAGATTCGACTTCGGATGAGTCCGCGCTGCTGCTCAGTGAAAAAAGAATCTGGCTTGCTCTGACACGGGGAGTGCCTATATAGCGTTCCTTATGCTTTTCGTAGTACTCTCTGCACTCTTTTTCTCCTGCTGGCTTCACTTTGCTTACAAGCTCTTTTATGAGTGAATCCAGCAGTATCTCCTCTTCGATATGCTTTCTGAATGATTCTTCGCTCTCCCCCATCGATTCCAGACCTTCCTTGAACTTTTCATCACTGCCGAAACGGGATACCATGGCTTTATAGTTGGCTTGGACAAGTGCAGTATCAATTACCCACCCCCGGGACTTGACTTTCTCGAGCATCAGGACATTGGCTGCAAGTTGTCGGGCTGCGCTCTTTCTCATATCGTCCTGCACCCCCTCCAGTGCTTTTTCCGGGTTTATCTGAAGCTGCTGCTGCCGGAACAGTTCAGCAGTTTCCTCAATCAGGGAATTGCTTATCTCCTCCCCGTTCACTACGAGGGCGATGTCGGACTTTTCTTTTTGGGAGCAGAAAAAAAAGGTTGCCGAGGCAAGAAGTGCGATTAACAGCAAAGTTGTCTTCATAAACCAACCTATTCTATTGAAAATGAGGATATATGACGTTACCGCTCTTTCCGGAAACGCAGGTGCTGTGGTAAAAATTACATCATGCAGAGCTGTAAAGGCAGCTGTTGTAGGCAGGAAACTAAAATTTCTCATGTAGGCGTAAGCGGCAGAACCATTTTTTTGAAAATCGGTCAGTTATCAGTTCTGCCGATACGTGCATCACATTCCGTTTTCCTCGAGCAGTTCCAGTATGCGCTTCTGAAGAACCGTGTTGGTTTCCAGCTCCATGCTTATTTCCTGAAACCGTTCGGGGGTCAGCTCCTCCTCTTCCATCATTGTCATCACCTGACTCTGCATTTCACTCTGCATGAGCTCGAGGCTGTGGGAAATCTCCCGCGCCTTCGAAAGTTCCTCCTCCGTTGCATCTGAGTGCGAATCGGGATTGTTTTCCATGGAGGCGATTTTGTTGTACCTGTCCTTTGAGAGCCCGTTTTCCTGGATAATTTGCTCCATTTCCTCGAGTACCTGCTCCTTCAGTTCCAGAAGAGAGGTGTTGATCCGGGTGAAGCTGAGCAGCTCCTGATCGGTTATGGATCTGGAATCGACATTTCGCTGCATAGGAATCTGGGAGGGATCATCTGGGTAGAAGTGTTTGAAGATCAGAATCGCGGCGATGGTGAAAAATGTATAGAAAGTGGTCCATATCATGGTTTTAGTGAGAAACCGCATAGGGAACTCCTTGGCTTGAGACAGAACGTTAGCTCTGCAGCTTAAAAATGCAATAACTGTTCCGTCCAGGAGTT
>JBKHHW010000098.1:0-11025 GCA_046538945.1 Chitinispirillaceae bacterium
ACCTCCGGGGCAGATCGCTTTTAGGGCTCCAACGAGCCTCCCAATACTCCTTCCTACCCATCAGCCCTATCCGCAAAACGGATAATCGAAAACGCTCTCCAGGACAATTCCTCTCCATATCGTATTTCCTCGTTTCTAAATCCTTATTCATTACTTATTTTAGGAATCTTTTTTCTATACAGTAGTAAGTGGTACAAAAAAGGGGCTTTATTAGCATGAGTATGGTCAGACGGGTGTTCGTTGAGAAGCGCAAGGGGTGCGATGTCTATGCAAACGGATTGTTTTCCGATCTTAAGCACAATCTGGGAATCACAGGGCTCTCCGGAGTGCGCGTTCTCAACCGCTACGACATAGAAGGACTTTCGGATGATCACCATAAAGCCGCGCGGGATATCATCTTTGCGGAGCCTCCGGTCGATCTGGTGTATGATGAAGAAATGCCTCTGGATGACGGAGAGCGGGTGTTTGCGGTTGAATACCTTCCCGGGCAGTATGACCAGAGAGCAGACAGCGCGTCACAGTGCGTGCAGATTCTCACTCATGGCCTGCGCCCCGCAGTTTCTGCCGCCCAGGTAATCGTCCTTCAGGGCGAATTGAGCGACGAGGATTTCGAGAAGGTAAAAGGCTACTGTATCAATCCGGTCGATTCCCGGGAAGCTGCGCTTGAAAAACCCCAAACGCTCGATATGACCATTGAGCCCCCCGCCGATGTCGAGGTGCTTGAGAATTTCATTAATCTCGAAAAAGAAGCTCTCGAACGTATGAACCGTGCTCTGGGTCTGGCGATGAAGACCGGGGACCTGCTCTTTTGTCAGGAGTACTTCCGGGACACTGAAAAGCGCAATCCGACTATCACAGAAATCCGGATGCTTGATACCTATTGGTCGGATCACTGCCGTCATACCACATTCCTTACTTCCATAGAGGATGTGGAGATAGAAAAAGCGCCCCTCAACGGACCTGTGGAGGCCGCATTCGAGGCGTACAAGGCCGCACGTGAATATGTATATGGTAATAAAAAGCGCGATATCTGCCTCATGGATATTGCCCTGATGGGCATGAAGGAGCTTCGCAAGAGGGGAGTGCTGGATAATCTGGATGCATCCGAGGAGATTAATGCCTGCAGCATTGTTGTGCCCGCCCGGATTGATGGAAAAACAGAGGACTGGCTTGTGATGTTCAAAAACGAGACTCACAACCATCCGACCGAAATAGAACCCTTCGGGGGTGCGGCGACGTGTCTGGGCGGGGCTATTCGGGATCCCCTGTCAGGGCGGTCATATGTGTATCAGGCCATGAGGGTCACCGGCGCGGGAGATCCCAGGGTTTCTGTGAAGGATACTCTGCCGGGAAAGCTGCCTCAGCGGAAAATCACTACTTTGGCTGCTCACGGGTACAGCTCTTATGGAAACCAGATCGGGCTTGCTACCGGGTTGGTGTCGGAGGTGTATCACGAGGGATTTGTGGCCAAGCGCATGGAGATTGGGGCTGTTGTGGGAGCAGCGCCGCGGTCCAATGTGGTGCGTGAGGTGCCTCAGGCGGGTGATATCGTGGTGCTGTGCGGCGGAAGGACCGGACGTGACGGCTGCGGCGGGGCTACCGGTTCCTCAAAGGAGCACACCGAGGAATCGATCCAGACCTGTGGTGCCGAGGTGCAGAAAGGTAATCCGCCCACGGAGCGCAAGGTTCAGAGGCTTTTCAGAAATCCTCAGGTGAGCCGCATGATCAGGCGCTGTAACGATTTCGGAGCAGGTGGTGTGTCGGTTGCCATAGGGGAACTGGCCCCGGGGCTTGAGATCGATCTGGATGCGGTACCGAAAAAGTACGAGGGACTGGACGGGACTGAACTTGCCATTTCGGAATCTCAGGAGAGGATGGCTGTGGTGATCAGTCCGAAGGATCTGGATTCTTTTGTCAAACTGGCCGATGAGGAGAATCTGGAGACGGCAGTGGTGGCTAGGGTTACCGATACCCGCCGTCTGAGGATGAACTGGCGGGGAAAAACGATTGTTGATCTCAGCCGTGACTTTATTGATACTAACGGTGTAACTCAGAAAACGGCAGTGACTGTGAAGGCGCCGTCGGAGAGTGAGAATTTCTTCAGAACAGCGGTTTCAGACAAATGGAAGAGTGGCGGGGTGAAGGAGGCCTTTCATGAAACCCTGTCAAACCTTAACGTTTGCAGTCAGCGCGGTATGGTGGAGATGTTCGACAGCTCTATCGGGGCATCTTCGGTGTTGCTGCCCTACGGGGGAAGATATCAGGGAACGCCTGCCGAGAGCATGGTGGCAAAGCTTCCGGTGCTTGAGGGAGAAACCACTACCGGGACGGCAATGAGCTACGGGTACAATCCTTACCTGGCCCACTGGAGTCCTTTTCACGGTGCGGTGTATGCGGTGGTGGAATCGGTAGCGAAGGTGGTGGCGGTCGGCGGGGATCATCACAGAATCAGGTTGACTCTTCAGGAGTATTTCGAAAAGGTGGGAAGTGACAGAGTTCGCTGGGGAAAACCTTTCTCTGCGCTTCTGGGGGCGTATCTGGCTCAGGCGAAGCTCAAGACCGCTGCAATCGGCGGTAAAGACAGCATGTCCGGAACGTTCAAGGATATGCACGTTCCTCCGACTCTGGTTTCTTTCGCACTTGCACCGGTTGATGTGTCGAAAGTGATATCTCCCGAATTCAAGAAGAGCGGAAGCACTGTTGTGTTGGTTAAGGTACCCAGGGACAAGCAGGAAATGCCCGACTTTGATGTGCTTGAAAAGAGTTACACTGCGGTGACTGCGGGGATTCATCACGGAAGAATTCTTTCCGCTCATACTGTGGGGGCGGGAGGAATGGCTGAAGCGGTTGCAAAGATGTGTTTCGGGAACCGGGTGGGTTTCAGATTTTCTGATGAAATTAAAGCGCAGGATCTTTTTACCCCTGATTACGGTTGTATAATAGTGGAACTCAACGGTAAAACTGATCATTCAGTATTGGGTGATATGGAAGGCAGAGTGATCGGTGAAACTGTCGGCCAGAAGAAGATTGTGGTCTGCGGGGAAGAGCTTGATCTGGATGAGCTTTACAAAATCTGGGAGGAACCGCTGGAAACTGTGTTCCCAAGTCATGCACCTGTTGATAAGTGTACTGTTGGGGATTCTGCTCAGGATGCGGTAAAGGTCAAAGTGCGTAAAGCAAAAGTGAAGATAGCCAGACCGCGAGTTCTCATTCCTGTTTTCCCGGGCACCAACTGCGAATATGACAGCGCCCGCGCATTCAGAAAGGCCGGTGCGGAGGTCGACTTTTTTGTGCTCAGGAATATAAAACCCGAGGATGTGGACGAGTCTATAAAGGTTATGGCAGAGAAGATATCAGAGGCGCAGATGCTGATGATCCCCGGTGGATTCAGTGCCGGTGATGAGCCGGACGGGTCGGGAAAGTTTATCGCGGCGTTTTTCCGTAATCCCCGGGTGAAGGATGCGGTGACGGAGCTGCTGGGCAGACGGGATGGGCTGATGCTTGGAATTTGCAACGGGTTTCAGGCGCTTATCAAACTGGGATTGGTTCCCTACGGGGAGATACGGGATATCGGGCCGGACAGTCCTACTTTGACATTCAATACAATCGGGCGACATATTTCGAGGGTTGCTTATACCAGAATCAGCTCTGTGAACAGTCCCTGGCTTTCTAAAGTGGAGGTGGGGGATGTGCACGCGGTGCCTATTTCTCATGGGGAAGGACGCTTTGTGGCAAGTCAGGAGCAGCTCAGGGGGCTCTTTGCAAACGGTCAGGTAGCGACCAGGTATGTCAACTGCGAGGGTGAGTACGAAGCGGGGCTTAACGGCAACTGCAACGGTTCCTGCGAGGCGGTCGAGGGGATTCTGAGTCCGGATGGACGGGTGTTTGGCAAAATGGGGCACTCCGAACGCAAGGGAAGCTGGGTAGGGAAGAATATCTACGGCAGCAAGGATCAGATGATTTTCGAGTCGGGGGTCGAGTACTTCGGGTGACGACTGGTTTAGTCTTCAGCTTTGATTTATAGTTCTGTTTTGAGTATCGATATTCCCGATCAGGTGTATGCGGGCGTTCGGCAGAAGAACTCCGATTATTCCTTCAGCGTTCCGTCCCGCAATGCCTTCTTGCCCTCTGCTGCTGTTCCATAATATTTTCTTTCTGCTGGTACGGAGCTGATGCTTACCCAATATGAACACAAATCGATTCCGTATCTAAAAGTCTGATATTAATTTTTATAGCTGCGGAACAACTTCCGTGCTGAATAATAAGATTCTATATAGGGAGTAAGTGATGAATGAAATGGTGTCCTTTGTTTCCAACTGGTTCCGTTCCGGCGGGCCGTTTATGTGGGTACTGCTGTTTGTGTTGGCGATTGCTGTGGCAATCATGCTGGAAAGAGTCATATTCTACTTTTTTATCTGTTCACAAAACAACACTCAGCTGCTTTCAAAAATCACAAATGCGATAAGCAGGGACAAGGTCGATGAGGCGATCGGGAGTGTCCGCAAAAGCAGTTCACCGCTCAATTCACTGCTGGCTGTTGCGCTTTCGAAATTCAAGGCGGGCGATAAGATTGAAGATATTCAGGAGGGGGTTGAGGAGGCGGCCATTCATCAGATTCATCGCTACTCCGTAAGACTCAACTATCTGACTCTTTTCGCCAACATAGCGACTCTTCTGGGATTGCTTGGCACTATCACCGGTCTTCAGCTCTCCTTTTCCTCTCTGGCCAATGTGGAAGCGACGAAGAAGGCGGCAATGCTGGCCAACGGCATATCACAGGCGATGATCACTACCGCTTTCGGCCTGATCGTGGCTGTTCCCTGTATGGCGGCATACACATTTCTCTCCAACCGGCAGGCGAAACTGATCAAGGATCTGGATGAAACTGTTGTCAAGCTTCTCAACTTCATGAAAAAGAAAAGAGCAGCATGAAATTATCCCTTTTCCGGTCCAGCACACCGCCTTCGGAAAATGCGGAAACGCCTGATATAGATGTTACCCCGGTGATGAACATGTTCATCATTCTCATCCCTTTTCTGGTTTCCATGGCTGTTTTTACCCATGTGTCCATAATAGACTTTTCCGTTCCCTCTTCGGTCGGGTCAGGAACCGATTTTTCAGACGGCAAACCCAAACTCAAACTGACTGTGCTGGTGACAGACTCCTTTCTGGCGGTGACCGAGGGGGATAAAATGCTCGATTCACTTCCTGCTGCAGGCGGTGAGTTACCTTTCGACTCCCTGCTCACAGTACTCCCTGTCAGGCGGTCCAATTCGGATTTTCCCGACGAGGTGATAGTGGCTTCCCGGGATGCGGTGGCATTCAAGCATGTGGTAAAGGTTATGGATATCAGCCGTGAATGCGGATTCTCCAAAATCGGGATTTCCGGTGCCACAGCCGATCCGTCCAAGGGAGAATAAGGGAAGATGCGTCCTTTGACACTGAATAAAAGCGGGGGAGAAAACAAGGCGGGGGTATTCCGTCCCCAGTTGACTTCACTCGTCGATGTCATGACCATTCTGCTCGTTTTCCTCATAAAGAGCTTTTCTGTTGAAAACAGTCTGGTGACTCCACCCACCGATCTGGATCTTCCGATTTCCACAAGCGAAAAACTGCCCCAGCCTCGTCTGGCTCTGAGTATCACCCGGGAAGAAATCATCGAAGATAGCAGCCGTATCGTATCTCTTGACGAGATTGAAGGCCGTGACTCTCTGCTCATCGAGCCTCTGTTTGCACACATTCAGAAAAACAAAGAAAGGTGCATGATTGATACGGCAGCATCCGTTCTTATCCAGTGCGACAAGGAAGTGGACTTCTCTGTGGTGAAGAAGGTCATGTTCACCTGCAGTAAAGCGGGTGTTAAGGACTTTTCAGTTCTGGTGATACGGGAGGAGTGATGGGTAAGCTGCCGGACAGCAGATTCGAAAATGAATCGGCACAGAGGGTAAGTCTTGCTGAGAAGCTTTTCCCCGTTTTTCTGCTTATGACAGTTGCCCTGTTCGGCGCTTTCGGGTTGGTGATGCACAGTAAGGGTAAGATCGGTTCTTCTCTGGTGTTCAGGCAATCGGATGAAATAGCAGCCAGGTTCATCATGGAAGAACCGAAGAAAACAAAACAGGAAATCGTGACTCCGCCTGCTCCCAAAAAAGAGAGGAAGAAGGAAAAAAGGAAAGAGGAGAAGAAGGTTGAAAAACCGGTTGATTTGACAAAAAAACCTGAGGTCGTTCCTGAAAAGAAGCCAGAAGAGACCCCGCCCGATCCTCCGGAGCAGGAAAAGCCCAGGAAGGTGAGAAAAATATACGGCCTGAAAAAAGTGTATTCCAAGGGTCTGGGCAGCGGAGCAGATGCGGGGGACGCAGTAGTGGGAAAAGTCGGCAATACTCTCGACAAGGACTTTGACACTCTCACTGCAACGAAGGAAGATCTCAAGGATAAACCGGTCTCGATTGCCACCGTTACCAGTTACCCCAAGCTCAAATCCGGTTTCGGCAGCAAGAAGCCTGAATACACCGAGGAAATGATCGAAAACCGCATCGAAGGTATGGTGAAGGCCAAGCTGCTTATCGATGCGCAAGGCAAGGTGAAGAAGGTGATTGTGACAAAGGATCTGGGGTACGGTTCAAAAACGGTCGCCTCCCAATATCTGGCAAAGCTTGAATTCGAACCCGCGAAAGCCAACGGAAAGCCTGTCCCGGTCTGGATACCTTTCTCCATCCGGTTCGAGCTGCTTGAGGGGTAGGAATATAAGCATCGTGGTCGTACCAGTGTGTCTATCAGAGCTTCATTCCTACTTGGGGCCCCCCTCTATTCCCATTGTATTTCGGCCTCCATCTGAGTTTTTAAACTTTTTCGAGGGGTCTCCCGCATTGAGACAGGGAGAATATTCGGAGAGGTTGTAGCGTTCTTCAGACCAGGTCTTGGAAGCCGCTTTCGGGGGCAATGCCGATTTTTTTCCAGAATGAACGATTTTCATCAGTCGAGGATCTTTCACTTTTTTCTTGTCTGTAGGCAGGTTCACATCCAGCTCTACTGCCCGGGCCTCCGCCCGGGAGCCGCTGAAAACAGGGTCCATGTAGATATTGCCGTACCGGTCGGTGGAGTCCCTGTTTTTGTTTTCTTTAGTGAGAATGCCCAGTTCCGGGTTGCAGTCGAAAAGATCTCCGTCACGGTTGCCGTAGATGCAGTTGAAGGTGAACTGCACCTTGGAAATATTGTCACACCAGAGTCCAAGATTGGTGTTGAATGCGATAATGTTGTTGGAGATTTCAGGATTGCAGTGCTCTACCCTTATCCCGGCAGCAAAGTTGCGTACAATCAGATTGTTGTGGATCTGAGGCGATCCGCTCTGCATGCAGTGTATGGCGATGTTGTTGTTTTCGAAAAGATTGTTGCGGATTATGGGGCTGCAGCTGTTGATTGTCAGTGCGGTAGTTGCCCCGGATATTTGCGTATGGGCGATGTCTGTGAACTGGTCAACTGCCTTGTCAAGAATTATCCCTCGCCAGGTGAATTCAGCCAGGCCGGGCTTGCTGGATCGGAATATGACCGGCTTGTTTTTTCTTCCCACGCAGCTTAGCGCACCATTTACCCGTATGGATATAAGAGAAGAATCTGTTTTATCAAAGTGTGGTGATGAAATATCACCATCAGTCTGCTTTTCCACAATGATTTCAGTTCCCGGCATTATCACCAGCCGTGCACGCGGGGAGATGATCAAATCGCCGGTGATTATGTAAGGGCTGGATTCCTCACTCCATCGTGTATCTCTGTCGATTGTTCCCTTGACTCTCTTTTCCGCAAGGGAAGAGCTGGGCTGAAGACAGATGAATAGAAAAAATAGAAAGCAGCAGGATTTTTTCATACCGAGGGATCCATATCCTTGAATTTGTTGTAAAGGGACAATTTTTTCATCCACCAGGATGGGACACCCTGAATCTTTCTCTGGATCACTTCGGACTCAATCTGCAAGGTTGTGCATTCCTCCACTACGACAGCTGAAGCGCTCCTTGGTTTTCCAAATATAAGTGCCGTTTCTCCCAGCACTGCACCCTTTCCCATCATCGCACGTTCAATCTCCTTGCTTCCCATCGTCTTGTACACCTTTACCCTTCCGGACTGAATTACATACAGTTCCCGGGATCGGTTGTTTTCCCGGAAAAGATGCAAACCTCTTTAAGTGTACGGGTTACAGGCTTCATTGTAGTTTTCAATTCTTTCAGACTGTATATTGATCAAACTTGATATGTTGCCGCCTTCCAAATTATTATATATTCTATATTTATGATATTTTGAGTGCAAGGAGAAGCTTTCCGTACATGACTTCGTTCTCTCGAGTGTACCTCACATTGGCTTTCGGGCTGATTGTACTTTTAGGCTGCCAGGATAGGGAAAAGGTTTCTATCGAAATCGATTTTTCCGAGTCCGGATCCTGGAAATACCTTCTCGGGGCAGACTTATACGGTACAGTGGCATTGAAGGATTCCCAGCAGACCTACTCCGGTTCACTCAGATCGTTTCTGCAGGGATTACCCGACAGCGGCAGAGAAGAGGTTGCTTTCTGCATGGAGGATGTGAACCTTGCAGCTGATTTTCTCTCCGAAACGGAAAAGTTCGATCTTCAGAACCGCCTTGGGGCCATGATTATATCGGTTTCCCCTCAGAAAGGCATATCCCTGAGTGATTCACTGGAGATTACAAGAATACCGTCGGGAAGCTGGGATGTCATCAGGAGCGTGGCTAGAGTGGTACCTGTACTGCCCGGCTCAGAAATGGCAGTGGGCGGTTCCTGGGAAAGAGAGCAGCAGTTTCCTCTTGAGCTGAAACAGGGAAATGCCACAGGAATGCTGTATCAGGTGTACAGTCTTGACAGTCTTTTTCAGAAAAACGGAAACAGAAACGCTGCACTGAGCTGGAATTTCACCTATCGGGTATCTCTTCTAAAGGACAATATTCCCCTTGCAGGAAAAGTTCCTCTGGCCGGCTCGGGCAGGGGGCATGCAACTATCGATTTGGAGCAGAAGAAAATCTTGAAATCGCAGGCATCTTTCCAGGTTTCCCACTATGATGATTCTCATATAGAATTCAGCGAAACGGTTCACCTGGAAGCGGTAAATTGATTCTGAAAGAGAGCACATGAAACGCATTTTTCTCGTTTTTCTGTTCGCTGCGTTCACAGCTGAGGCGAATGACTCCCTGAAAACATTGGAATTCACATCAGATACGACTCTGTGCGGGAATCTGATTGTCGATAAGAATACTGTTTGTATCCTCAACCCCGGAATAACCGTGCGTTTTGACGGTTACTGGGGTATACAGGTAAAAGGAAAGCTGGTTGCTCTCGGGACAGAGGACAAACCGGTTGTGATAAAAGCGGTAGACTGGAACCGGGGGAGCCAGAAAGCTAACTGGAGAGGGATCGAAATCGCCGGTGAAGAGGCTCAAGCCAGCCTGAAATTCTGCAGAGTCGAGGGCGCATACCGTAATCTGCTGCAGGTGTCGGAAGTCAGAATCGATTCGTGTGAATTTTCTGGCAATCACTATGCACTGTACTGTGAAAGAAAAGCACAGCCGCGGGTCAGAAATACTCTGTTTTCCAACAATAACGCGGCTGTTACCATAAATAACGCTCATCCGCTGCTGCACAGTGTGACTGTAAAGGGCAACAAAGTCGGACTTCACTGTATTTCGGATTGTGCAGTAATCTCAGGCAGTACCATAATCGGTGAAAACGGAACGGATCGCATAACCGATTCTTTTGATGATCAGAATGCATCATCACCCCGCAGACTCTGGGATTTTCTTCTGCAGTTATTTTGAAATAGATTACTTATCTGTTTGCCACAGCTTTAGCCGCGGGCAGTTTGATAAGTATCGCCCCATCTATGATTCCCACTCTGTATGAGGATTCCCGGAACTTGATGAAACGGTTTGCCTTTCTGGGCAGACCTCCCAAGGATCCCTTCAAGGTGCCGCTTCTGATTTTTTCCGTTTTGATGTAATCGTTTACCCGCTTTCGCGTTTCAGGATCGTGAACGATCAGAACTGAAGGGTCTTCATTTCTGCCGTCATGCCCGTATCCGGTGAGAGTGACCCAGTGACCGCCTGTTCGGGTGTACTCATCTTTTTTGGCATCATATCTGTACCAGCCGTAATTGAGCAGAACCGCATCATGACTCTGGAGTCCCTCTTTGAGCAGCGCAAGCTCCGGTATCGTTCTGCCTGTCCTGAATTCACCTCTGACATACCTCCAGCCGTAATAGTCGATTTCAACATCGCCTATGTCACGATCCTCGAAAAACTCCTTGAGTCCGCTGGTGATCTGTGCGGGATTGGTACCCTTGGGGCCGGTGCGGAAATATTTCGAGGAACCCAGAAGCTTTATCAATTCGTGCTGATCCTTGACCGGGTCGCTGGTAGGCTCTATAAGGTTTGAATGTCCTCGCTGAAAAAGCCACATGAGAGCATTGGAAGCGGAGGCCGGGCCGCAGTACATGGCGCCTTTTCCTTCGAAACCTCCGAAAGACATGTCCCGCTGGTAATAGTCTGGTATGGAGTCTATGAACTCTGTATACGCTTGGGGCAGATCGGAAGCGGTACCGTGATCTGCATTGTTTTCGGAAGTGTAGGTGTCGGCTGTACTGAAGTCGCAGGAAATGAAGGTTAGGGCTAGAAAAATAGCTGTGTATATCATCTTCATCCAGTTTGAGAAGGTGAATGGGTCTGTTTTTGGTGGTAAATGCGAATACTTCCGTGGTGAGGGTTTATTGCGGCTTTTTTGGAGAGAAGAAGTGGCGATTGGAAGGGTATTGATGATACGGTGTTCCCTCAGCGGATGATCGTTATGTCCGGGAATACGAGCCGCTTGGGAGTGAGGACTGCAGTTCTGATGTTCAGGTCATCGGGTCCTGTGACGTGCTGCGGGATTCTGCCTGAACCTTTACACTCCGGGCTGAATGGTGACTCTTACCCGCTCAGTTTGCTTTGGGATGGAGGTGCCCCGGAGGTGAGTTTGTGAACTGTCATTCC
>JBKHHW010000276.1:0-2650 GCA_046538945.1 Chitinispirillaceae bacterium
GTTCCATCCTCATCCACAGCCACAAATGCCTGATGAAGAACATCGGAGATCAGGAGTTTATCTCCAATGCCGGGCAGTTCCGAAGTGAAAAACTTTTCAAGACCGAGTTCACCGAGTTGCTCTTTAAACGACTCCGTACCGTAGGTGAAAGAGAATTTAGGAATCTCCAGCTCTACCGGTGTCACCTCGAGAGCGGATATGATCGAGGAAAGCTTTGCTTCATCCAGTGAACCCGCGAACTGATCCAGATCACCCGAAGGCAGAATGACCGTCATGGCAATCTCTTCACCACTGTAGGGCATTTCCACAGCCTGAAAATCCACTCCTTCGCCGTAAGCGAAAGAACCTCTGGGCACACGCATGAATTCGACCTCGACTGAATCAGACTCAGATCTTCTGAACTTTTTTTCACATGTATAGTCTTTATCGAACTTATTGAGCCATGCAGCATCGAAATAAACAGTGTTGGTGAGAACCATGCGGGTATCGGAAGACAAGCTGTTTATCAGATTCTTTATCTTGCCGTTTGTTTTTTCCTCAACCCAGCTGTTGATCAGGTTTTTTGATCCTTCCGGTTCATTTATGAAATCCACAGTTCTGACACCGCAGTCGTAGTTTACCGCCAATATATCCAAAAAGGGATCCCTGAACTGATACGTTCTTTCTCCCCAGAGAAGATTGTTCACATTCAGGCTGAACCCTTCTCCCTCACGCCCCTGAGCGCCTTCGCCGCGGGTCCCAAGTTCAAGCCCCACCCAGTTGTGTGCTTCATGCACCACGGAAGGCGCAAGCGTTGACATACCAAGTGTCTGCTCCAGTTCCGACGCCACCTCACCGTCTGTTCCGCCGTATACCATTGTCAAAGCGGAAGCAACACTGTAGGGGGAAAAGAAAACATTTTCTCCCTTGTCTCCCAATGTTTCGAAAAGGTTCAGTCCGAACTGGTTCACACCCCGGGACAGTGCGGCAATCTGCTCATCACTCGCGGATGGATTCGGGTTGTAGGCTTCAGCGGATCTCTGCTCCGAAACCGAGTTCTCCCCGTAATCCTTCACTCCTGTTCCATTGTCGGAACAACCGCTCAACAGAACCGAACCGGCAAAGGTCAACAACAGACCGCGGAACACGCTAAATTTTGACATAAAACACTCCTTCTAATAGGTGAAACGTACCGGAGTTGAATCCGATGACTTGACTTCAACCGACTTGACATCAACGACAACCGAATCGGTTGATCCGGGATTTGAAACCACGGGAGGTACTGTAACAACATCATTTTCCTCTATGCAGAACAGTTCGTATTTTCCCTGTGGCACATTGCTTATCAGCGCACTTCCACCTTCATATAAATAGAGTGAATACGGTGTTCCAGCTGCGTATATTCGATAAGAGCGGTAATTATCAGTATCCAAACTGATCTCAACCCCCCCCAAATCGGTCAGCTGCACAGATCCAAGTCTGTCTCCACTCTTTACCTCAGGCACCAGGGCACCTATTCCGGCGACAGTATCCCTTATGAACAGGTTATACGACGAGCCGCTGTCCACCTTCAAAGAAAAGCGACCGCTACTGTCGGTATAGGTTTTCACCACCGCCCCAAGAGGTGTACTGTCGGGCACAAAATCGACCGGATATGCTTCAACCGTCATACCGGGCACACCCGACGCCACCCGTCCATTGACAATTTCACTGCCGTTTCCGGCAACGGGATTGTCCGAGCATGCGGCACAAAGCACGATGGTAAACAGCAAGAACCGAAAAGCAGCTTTCATGATTTCTCTTTCCTGAAAAGGGGGAAAAGCACAAAGTTACACTGCACGACCCGATCGGATTTATCTTCCTCCCTGGCAATCTCAAGCACCTCCGCCCTGAGCTTCCTCACCTTTTCCTTCACCAGATCGAAACTTTTCTCCGAAAGCGTCACAGTCATAAAGGAGGCGTCCCTTTCGCAGGGCGGGAACCTGGTCAGACACTCTCTTCCCAGGTCAAGAAACTGATACCGCAGACTCTCTATCGCCGCCGAACTCCAGTCATCTCCGGAAGAAATCAGCGGATCTGAAGGCCTGAAACAGCCCTGGTCATCCTTTTTAATGAAGCCTTCACTCTGAAGCACTTCCACGGCCTCCTGAGCCTCAGAGGGCGTGATTGGCGGACGTATACAAGATGCAAGCGCGGCATAATCACCCCTGAAAGAAACCACATCCAGCGATGCTCTCACCGCGGAGTAATACCATTTTTCATAGAATTTGTGATTCACGTCACCGACCACCTTCGCCGCCCGGTGACGGAGCCGGATCAGTTCATCAAAGGCGGACTGTTTTTCCTGAGCGGTTCTGGCATGACAGTACGATATGAGCGAAAAGAAATAATCCTTTTCTTTTTTGGAAAGCTTAAGATATGCGACAAGGCGTTGTGCCAGTTCTTCTGTAAGCCGACGCTTGCCCTGCATCACAAACAGCATGTGACCGGGAGCCTTCAGGCCCAGATGAGAAGCCAGGCTGCGGTGGGAAAACTGGGGATTTAGGGCTTTCTTCTGCTCGAAGACAGACCTGAGATACACTCTGTAATCGGTATGATCGAATATTGCTGACATGGTGCTCTTTTCTGGAAAGAGAGTATCTGTGTTTTGTCCTATCTACAAGATAACACC
>JBKHHW010000277.1:0-2647 GCA_046538945.1 Chitinispirillaceae bacterium
GCAACTCTCTACCGCTGGAACCTGGATGCCTACGAATCATTTCGCAAAGTGAAAGTGCCTCCCGGAACTCCCGACCCTTTCGGGAAGGATAGTGAGTATTGAGTTACTCCCGGGCTTCATCCTTATTCTCTTTGCCACTGGCTTGTTAAAAGGTTAAATTAACCATTGTGCCTCTCCGTAATTATTCATAGAGAGTGTACTACTGATATTCAGAGCCTTTAAATCGGATCATGGCTAAGATGAAACAAATTGAACTGGCAATCAAAGGAATGCACTGCGCAAACTGCGCCAATACCTTGGAGCAGGCTCTTCGGAAGAATCCCCACATCGGAAGCGTACAGGTGAATTTCGGTACTGAAAGTGCCAAAATAGAGTATGACTCTTCCAAAATCGGACTCGATGAAATTCAAAATGTGGTGAAAGAGGCTGGTTACAGCGTGGAATTCGATTCTCTCACCGTGACAGTTCTGGGTATGACCTGCGCGTCGTGTGCGCTCAGGGTAGGGGAGGAACTCAAAAAGGTAAATGGCGTGATGGATGCTTCTGTAAACCCCTCCACCGATTCCGCAACAGTCGTGTTCGCTTCCTCTCTGGTCGGCCCGGCTGATATCCGGAGGGCGGTCGAGAAAGCAGGGTATGAGTACAGGGGTATCGTGGATGAAACTGAAAAAGGTAAGGAAACGGATTTTCTCCGTCAGAAAGAACAGAAAACCAGACTGATGCGCATAATCGTTTCCTTCGCGGTCAGCCTCCCCATGATGGTTCTCATGTTCTATCATCACCTGGTTACACCTACTGTCAGTTGGATCATGTTTGCGGTGACCACCCCTGTTTTTCTTTTTGTCTCCTGGCCGATATTCACCGCCGCATTCAAGGCTCTGAAAGCCAAAAACCTCTCCATGGATGTCATGTACGCCATGGGCATTTTCACCGCTTACGGAGCCAGTGTACTGGGAACGATAGGTGTGCTTGATCATCACGAATTCATGTTCTACGAGACTGCGGTCATGCTGGCCGGTTTTCTCACACTGGGCAGGTTTCTGGAATCCCGTGCGCGGGGCAGGACCTCGGAGTCCATCAAGAAGCTCATGGGCCTGGCCCCCAGGACCGCCGTGATCATCACCGACGAGGGCGAAAAACAGGTCGATGTGGATGATGTGGCTATCGGTGATGTGGTTTTTGTGAAACCGGGAGAAAAGATTCCGGTTGACGGGGTAGTTGTTTCGGGAGAAAGTTCCGTTGACGAAAGTATGCTTACCGGAGAGTCAATTCCGGTGCTCAAAAAGCAGGACAGCGCCGTGATCGGAGGAACTGTCAATCGTAACGGGGTGCTGAAGTTCAGGGCCAACAAAGTGGGGAAGGACACCATGCTTTCTCAGATAATCAAGCTGGTGAGGGATGCCCAGTCATCGCGTCCCCCCATTCAGCGCATCGCGGACAGAGTAGTAGCCTGGTTCATTCCCGTTGTGCTGGGAATAGCCCTATTCTCCTTTCTGGGGTGGTATTTCATCGCGGGTGAAACGCTTCTCTTTTCGGTTACAACTCTTATAGCGGTTCTTGTGATTGCCTGCCCGTGCGCTCTCGGACTTGCTTCCCCCACGGCTGTCACGGTGGGTATAGGAAGGGGCGCTGAACTGGGAATACTCATAAAAAACGGAGAAGCACTCGAACTGGCCCAGCGAATCACCACTGTTGTGTTCGACAAAACCGGAACTTTGACAGAGGGCAAGCCGGTCGTAACGGATGTTGTGGAATACGGGGTGCCTTCCGAGCAGGTGCTTTCAGTTGCCTCCTCACTTGAAAAGAATTCACAGCATCCTCTGGCCGATGCCGTGGTGGAGTATACACGTGAAAGCGGGATCGGAATAGAAGAGTGTACCGGCTTTGAAGTCGTGGAGGGTATGGGAGTGAAGGGCGTTCTCGATAGTGACGAACTGTTTGCCGGTAACAGAAAGGGCATGCAGGAGCAGGGGATCCCGATAAGCGATAAAATGGAAAATGATATGCTTCGCCTGGAGAATGAGGGTAAAACGGTTATCACCATAAGCAGATCGGGTCAGGCTATCGGGGTTATTGCCGTGGCGGATACTGCCCGGCTTTCAGCCAAGACTGCTGTAAAAAAACTTAAGGATATGGGGCTTAAGGTGATGATGGTGACAGGAGACAACGCAAGGACAGCCCGGGCGGTGGCCAGCCAGATCGGGATTGATGAGGTCATGGCTGAGGTGTTTCCTAAGGACAAGAGTGCAAAAGTAAAAGAGCTTCAGGGCAGGGGTGAAATGGTCGCTTTTGTAGGTGACGGGATAAACGATGCCCCCGCGCTGGTGCAGGCCGATGTGGGAATCGCCATGGGGGGCGGAACCGATGTGGCGGTGGAAAGCGGGGAAATTGTGCTCGTTAAAAGTGATCCGTTGGATGCGGTTGCTGCCATACAGCTGGGAAGAAAGCTTCTGGGCAGAATCAAAGGAAATCTGTTCTGGGCCTTTGCGTACAATTCCGCACTGATTCCTCTGGCTGCAGGAGTTCTCAATCCGCTTTTCGGGTGGACATTCAGGCCCGAACTGGCGGGGTTTGCTATGGCGATGAGCTCGGTTACGGTGGTTACTTTGTCACTTCTGTTAAAAAGGTACACTCCCCCTGTATTGAA
>JBKHHW010000021.1:0-32084 GCA_046538945.1 Chitinispirillaceae bacterium
TTAAGTGTATCTCAATATAAAACACCAACCCGGAAGGTTCAAATGGTTGAATGTGGATTGGTGGGAGATGAAGGTAGAAGGCTTCGGAGGGGGGCATTTAGTTTCTTGTGGACAGGCATCTGGTTGCACTTCCAGTAATTCAGGAACAATCTGAAGAGGGCAGCTCTGAGCGCCCAAAATTTTTCCTGAAGATCAAAACGCTCCAATTGATTTGTATCCTCCTTAAGCTCGGTGTTATTTTTAAATACTATACCGCATATAACAACGAGGTCACTATCAGCTTAAATAAATTCTCCTTACTGACTGCGGCAGCTGCTGCATTGCTTTTCTCCTGTGCACATCAAAGCACCCCCGGAGGGGGACCTGAGGACACGACTCCCCCCGAAGTAACCTCCACCATCCCCGATGCGGGGCGGGTTGAGGTGGATACGAAGTCCTCGATCGAAGTCAATTTTTCAGAATGGATCGACCCGAAATCCGCCACAAAAGCAGTCAGGCTCTACCCGATACAGAGCAGCGGCCAGCAGATCAACGTTTCGGGAAGTAAGCTGGAAATCATCCCCGATGAGCCACTTAGGGAAAATACCACCTATCATGTGAACATCAGCACCTCCCTGAGGGACCTCAGAGGGAATTCAATCAATAGACCTGTCGATATTATTTTCTCCACCGGTCCGGCTTTGGACAGTGCCGTGCTGGAGGGGTGTGTGCTCAGCCCGTCACCGCTTACGGTTCTGCCTAAAGTGGGTCTCTTCCGTCACGACAGCTCCTGGTCGGATTCGAATTTTTACTCCGATCCCGATTACATGACCCAGACCGACAGCACCGGATACTTCCATTTCCAGAACCTCAAAGAGGGAAACTACAGAATCATATCGTTTCACGACAGAAACAGTGATGGAAAACTGGGGCTGGGCGATCCCTGTTTTTCTTCCCTGGAAAAGAAGGTGGCAATCAGAAGCGTCCCGAGGTCAGTGGAACTCTATCCGGTCGACAGCGATTCTCTGCCGCCCCGGTTGAGTGCAGTCCGGGCGGTTGACAGATATGTGGTCAGGTGCTCATGGAACAAGAGATTCGATTCCGAACGTTTCTCCCCGGCACAATGGAAAATTCACTCCGGTTCTACCCAGTCAGAGTCACCCGCAATCAAACGAACCGTTCATCTCACGGATGAGAAGACGGTATTTCTGATTCTTCAGGATTCACTCATGAACGAGCCCTATCTGCTCAGTTATGATTTCGACTCGGAATCCGACACTCTCCGTTTCGGCGGCACCACACTAGCAGATACGGTCAGCCCCGGTCTTGTCAGCTACTCTCCCAGAGGAATCTGCGAGCTGACCCCCGATGTGAAACTCTTCTGGAGCGAACCTGTGCGGTTCAATCAGAGTGTATTCACAGCCATTGACACACTGGGGGATTCCGTCTCCTTTTTCTGTGGAAACAGATATTCCGATACTTCTGTAATCACCCCTTCCCGAAAGCTTGAACCGGGAAGAGAATATCAGATCACCATTCCTGTAAAGTCCGTTAAGGACATAGCAGGCAACTCTCCCCTGGGATCAACTCCGGAAGATTCGACCCTGGCCGTCAGGCTCACCACCGTTTCCGCGGACAGCCTCTGTTATGTCATGAAAGGCGGTGCGGATTGTTTTTCTCATCACAAAAAGCGCAAGTGGACCTACCAGCCCTTCGGCAGACCGGAACACTTTACAGTAAAAGACAGCGCAGGACATTTCACCTATGATTCGATTCCGGCCAGCAAGGGATTTCTGTCCTGGTTCATAGACGAAAACAACGACAACCGTCCCACCCCGGGGCGCCTTGTACCCTGGAAGGCTCCTGAGCCCCATGTTGTCGTGCCAGATACGGTTGAAGCCCGGGCCCGGTGGGAAATCGAGAATATTCAGGTAAACACCTGTGAGCCGTGCTCGCGACCGAAACCTTAAACGGAAAGTCCCACTCAGCTCTCCCGGGAATTCCCCTCTGACACAATCCTAACCGTAACATCAGATACCACTAACTTTCGGGTTGTAACTTTCTTATAGTGAATAAATAAAGTCCTTCCGGACTTGAGAGTTTTCTCTTCTCCAGTGCTTAAGAAAGAGGTATTCAATGGCCCGAGTCGATCTTCATGTTCATTCAAAGTATTCCGAACGTCCTTCAGAGTGGTTTCTTCAGAAACTCGGCACCAGGGAAAGCTACACCGACCCCGAAGTGCTCTATCAGGAAGCGATGGCAAACGGAATGACATTTGTGACCTTGACTGACCACAACACGATGGAGGGCTCTCTTCTTTTGAAGGAAAAACATCCCGAAACAGTTTTCACCGGAGTGGAAGTCACAAGTTACTTTCCCGAGGACAGATGCAAGCTTCACGTTCTGGTTTACGACCTGGATGAAAGACAGTTCGGGGAAATAGACAGGATAAGAGACGACGTCTATCAACTCAGAGATTACATACGCGAGCAGAATCTGGCTCACTCACTTGCGCACGCAACTTATTCTGTAAACGGCAAGCTGGGTGCCGACCATCTCGAAAAACTCATTCTGCTTTTTGACGTCTTCGAGGGAATCAACGGAAGCAGAGACCGCTACAGCAACGAGCAGTGGATGAGGCTTCTCAGAAACCTGACTCCGGAGCACATCGAAACCTTCTACCGCAAGCACAGGATAGAACCGTTCAGCCAGGATTCCTGGATCAAAGGGTTCACCGGGGGCTCAGATGACCACGCAGGGTTGTTCATAGGAAAAACATACGGCAGCACTGAAGCAGACACTCCCGCTGAGTTCGTCCGGAGGCTGAAGAACCGGGAGACTGAAGCCGGCGGGCGGTTCAGCGACTACAGGTCTCTGGTGTTTACCATTTACAAAATAGCCTACGACTTTTCCAAATCGCGCGATGCCTCAAAGTCCAATTCAATTCTCGGCGCTCTGACCGAAACCATTGTCAGCAGCAAACCAGACAAACTGAGTACACGAATCGCTTTTCAGAAACTCAAGCTCAGGAAAAAAAGTTCCTTCGGAGACAAGCTGGTCGATCTTTTCACGGAATTTCAGAAAGGTAAAGATCTGGATATCGATGAAAAGTTCCGGATTCTCTACAATAAAATATCCGAAATCAGTGACGAGCTTCTTCTCTCACTCTTCAGGTCAATTAAAAGAGAACTGTCAGGTGGTGACATAGCCGGCATAATAAAAGTCCTGTCCTCCTCGATTCCGGGGCTTTTTCTCTCGGTGCCCTTTTTCACTTCACTTCGCCACATGCACCTCAGCCGTCCGTTTATTACCGAGCTGGGTGACCGCATGGGCTTGCCTCAGAAGGCAGAAGACAGGAACATCCTCTGGTTTACCGATACAATCGCCGACCTTAACGGAATCTCCGGCACTATCAGAAAACTGGGATGGCTTGCACACGAAAACGGCAACAGACTGAAAATCGTTGTATCCGCGAAAAGTGAGGATCTCAACCCCACCGTTCCCCCCAACCTCGTTGTGCTCGACCCCTTAACAGCCTACTCACCTTCCTTCTACGACAGTGTGACCATGAACATCCCCTCTCTTCTGAAAAGTCTGAAGGTTGTCTGTGAGCAGCAGCCGGACGAAATCATCATTTCCACTCCCGGCGTCATGGGGCTGCTCGGTCTTCTTACCGCAAAACTGCTCAACATCAAAAGTGTGGGAATCTACCACACCGATTTCACCCGCCAGGCCGACGAGGTCATTGGCGATGAACTCATGTCAAACGTGGTCGAGATGTTCACGAAGTGGTTCTACATGGCTCTCGATGAAATAAGAGTTCCCACCAGGGAATATGTCTCGATTCTCAGGGACAGAGGATTTAATACCGGAAAGATGACTCTGTTCAACAGAGGAATAGAATCTGACGTATTCGTTCCCGACAGTGAGGCAAGAGAGCGTGTGGGCAAGAAATACGGTCTCGGGGATGGCATACTGATGCTCTACACGGGAAGAATAGGAAAAGAGAAAAGCCTGGGGTTCCTGGCGGAGGTTTTTCACAAGCTGCAGCACAAACACGACAATCTTAACCTTATACTCGCCGGCAACGGTCCGCATATGGAGGAAATAAAGCAGCAGATGAGTGTGTGCCGGAACGTCATCTTCACGGGAAGACTGGACAGAGAGGAGCTACCCGAACTCTATGCAGCCGCCGACATTTTCGTTTTCCCGAGTGTTACCGATACTTTCGGGATGTCTGTTTTGGAGGCGCAGTCCTGCGGAGTACCCGCGGTGGTTTCAGATGCAGGCGGGCCCAAGGAGATCGTTCTTGACGGACGTACAGGATACATAGCCAAACGCCACGACCGTGAAGACTGGGTTGACAAAATTGAAAGGCTAATCAACCAGATCCGGACGGCACCGGAAATTTATATGGAAATGAGGTGTTTCATCAGAAATCATACCGAAAAGACCTACAACTGGAACAGAGTTCTGGAAGAGCTCACGGGGTGCACTTCGGCCGAAAACAGCATTTCCATTCCAGAACAAAACAAAGAACCAGTTTCTGTTTAAACCGGACATCTGGCTTCTTTTGGCTCTTCCGCTCTTTGCCCCCCCACCTCTTGCGGAAGAGCCTTTTTTCTTTTCAGCATCTTACAATATACTAACAAATCTATCACCGTCCTCTAATTTTCTTTTCGTAACTTTAAATGTCCGTTTTGCATCTGCGTTCAAAGAGCAGTTCGGTATGCCGGTATAGTCCCATTCGGGACTGCCGACTTTCTAACAGCAGCACCGGAAAAAATTCTGAAAGGAATACAGTATGCCGCGACAACATGTCATGATAGTGGAGGATGAACAGGAAATTCTCGAACTGCTGATTCACAACCTGAGCAAAGAGGGATATCAGGTCAGCGGTGCGACAAGCGGAGAGGACGCACTTCCCAAGATCCGTTCCACGAAACCCGAACTGATCCTCCTTGATCTCTTGCTACCCGGAATGAATGGTCTGGACCTGTGCAGGACGGTCAAACGTGATTCTTCAACTCAGGACATCCCGATCATCATGGTCACCGCAAAGGGAGAAGAGAACGACATCCTCACCGGGCTCAAGCTGGGTGCGGATGATTACATTGTCAAACCGTTCAGCCCCCGAATCCTCATTGCCCGAATGAGAGCAGTCCTCAGGCGGAAAAACCGCACCGACATGGACAATCAGGCTCCAATCGAAATAAACGAGATCACGCTCAACCCGGGGAGACACGAAGTGACTGCCGGAGGGGAGAAGATTGATCTGACATACACCGAATTCAAGATCCTTATGTTTCTGGCCAGCCATCCCGGATGGGTTTTTTCAAGATTCCAGATTGTGGAAGCAGTCAGAGGCGACAACTATCCGGTGACCGACCGGGCCGTGGATGTGGTCATCGTGGGGCTGCGGAGAAAACTGGGCCCTTACGGCAACTGTATTGAAACAGTCAGGGGCGTCGGTTACAAAATGAGAGAACAATGAGGTTAAAAACGACAGGCATGCGAAAACGGAAGCTAACAATTTCTTAACACACCCCTAAACGGAACACAACAAAATCCCAGTATTTTTCTTACACAAAAATCGTGCAGAGATCTTTTCACCCCGGATGTGCTTAAGGAGCAGTAGTCCCGATGACTTCGAAGATAGATAAACCTTCAATAGCCAAAATTCTGCTTTTCACGGTCTTTTTCTGTTTACCCTGCTTTTCAAATTCAATCAGCGGCCGGGTATTCGATTCAGCAGATGAAATGCCTCTGGCCGGAATACAGATTTCTGTAAAGGACGATTCCCGCCTGTTCCATACAGATCACAACGGATCCTACATCATTGACTCGGTAGCACAGGGGGATCTGGTTCTTGTTCTGAAGGGAAGCGGATACAGCGAAACAGAAATCAGGATCGGGATGAACAGCCCGCATGTGAAGAAGGATATCTTTCTGGAAAGATCCACTTTTTCCGTTTCCCGCAAAAGACGGAAACCCGGGGAGGAAAAAGTGATCATGGGAACCATAACCGATTCTTTGACAGGCGAAAAACTTGCCGGCGCAAGCGTCAGTGTAGCCAGGTGGCGTCTCTTCGGTGATCCTGTACCCATAGAGGAACAGACTGTTTTCACAAATCGCAGGGGAGAATTTGCTCTTTCCGGAATCAACAAGAGGAAAAAATCGATAAGACTCATCTCCGATGCCGGCGGATACTTCTCCAAGTCACTCAAGATACAGCTACCTTCAGATACAACCGTTCTTGATATCAGCCTTCTCTTCAGGGCCAGACAACGGGAAAAACCCTCCGTTTCGGCCGGATCCAGCGGAATACAGGGCGTTGTGAAGGATTCTCTCAGAGGTCACGGCCTGTCCGGAGTCAGACTGAGAGTTGGTGATGCCGTAGAGTACACTGATGAAAACGGTTTTTTCACTTTCAATAATCTCAAAGAGGGCAGACATGTAATAGAAGCAGAAATGCCCGAATACGTCCCCTACTCCTCCAAAGAGATCAGGGTGGGAAAGAATTCGACAACGGAAGTCACCGTAAACCTCATTTCGCAGAATTCAAGGGAAGCATTCCTGGCTATAAGCGGCTGCGTAAAGGACAGCTCGGGCGCAGCTCTGACCGACGGCGCCGTCTTACTTGACGGAACTTCATTCAGAACAACAGCCGATTCAGCCGGTTGTTTTCAGCTCCAGAGCATCCCCCGGGGCAGCTACAACCTTGTGATTACCAAAAACGGTTATTCTCCCTTTGTAATCAGCAACATCGAGTCGGACACCACCCTTGAAGTCACTCTGAGCAACGACACTACTGATATGGCTGATTTCCGAAGTAAGTACGCCTATGAAAAAAAGCCGGAACTCAAGGGAAACCTGGTGGATTCCGACGGATTTCCGATTCAGGGCGCTTCCATAATGGAAAATGATTCAGTACTGGCCAAAAGCGGCCATGACGGAGCATTCACCGTCGGAAATCTTGAGCAGCGGACCTACAATCTGCAAATCAGTGCAAAAGGCTACCAAACACCCCCGACAGTTTCAATCGACATTCTGCCGGGAGAAAACAGTTCCGGACCGATTGTGCTCAGCCGTTCTGAAAATGCCCGGGTGAAAACCGGACGGATTTTCGGTTCCGTCTCCGACAAAGCGACGGAACTTCCCATTGCCGGAACCTCTGTATCGGTTGAAAATACGAAAGTAGAGGTCTATACAGACCTTGATGGAGTTTACAGAATTTCCGGACTCAAGCCGGGCTTCTACAAACTTGTTTTCCAGTCCAGAGGATACGGTACCGCCCAAAGCGAAGCCCTGCAGATCGAAGCCGGTTCAACGGTGCGGTCGGATATCGCTTTGACCGAAGAGGATGTGGAGGAGCTGGAGCGCGTTGTGGTTGCGGGAACGATGTCCAAAAACACGGGAGCATCTCTGCTCAAGGAGCGCCAGTCCGCCCTCAGCTTCACAGATGCCATAGGCGGAGCTGAAATCAGCCGCTCGGGAGCGGGAAATGCGGCCGAGGCGATGAAGACGGTGACCGGAGCCACAGTGGTGGGCAGCAGGTATGTGTATATCCGGGGATTGGGCGAAAAGTACACCATCACCACTCTAAACGGCTCCCCTCTTCCCAGTCCCGACCCGGACAAGAAGGCCGTGAACATGGACATCTTCCCCTCGGCGATGATCGAAAACATTACCGTACACAAAACATCCACCTCCACCCTCCCGGGAAACTGGGCAGGCGGCATAGTAGATATGCGTACCAAAGCATTCCCTGAAGAACTGACCATCCGCATGGGAGCCTCCGGTAATATAAACGAGGCGACACTGAGTGACAAAAATCTGCAGTACGAGGGTGGAAAGCTTGACTGGCTCGGTTTTGATGACGGTTCCAGAGCCATGCCCGAAGGTTTCGAAAACTACTCCAAAATCGACCTCGACTCCTATCAGAACTATTTTGCTCTGAATTTCAATTCCGCTCTTTACGACCAGAGGATGGAGAACGGGATGAGAGATACGCTGGAACTGCTCAGCAGTCTTGTAAATTCGTTTGATACGGTCATGGCTCCCCAAATGGGAGGTGTACCCCTGAACCAGTCCTACTCATTTTCTTTAGGCAACACTATCCGCATATCCGACCGTCCCCTGGGATTTTACGCCGGAATGTACTACAGCAACAAATACGACATAGTATCCGGCGGAACAAGTAAATCCTACTCTCTTGTAGCAAGAAATCCGGAGCCAATTGTCAACACTGACCTCACTGAAAACAAAGGCGAAAATACCGTACTGTGGGGTGTTCTGGGCAACGCCTCCTACCAGCTCAGCGAGGATCACGCTCTGAGCGCGACGTATCTCTATACAAGAAACGCAATAGATAAGGCATCAAGATATAACGGATACTACCGTTACTACATGTCTGACCAGATCAAAGGTGACACGTCACATCAGTTCGTCTCGATGCGCCTGCACTATATTCAACGAGCGCTCAATTATGTTCAGCCCGAGGGGACCCACGATTTCGAATTCGGCTCCACTCCTTTACAGCTGAACTGGACGGGATCCTTCACCTCAACCACACAGGATGAGCCTAATCTGCGGGATATAGGCTACATGAAAAAATCCCTGGGTGCCGGCCTGGGGCACGACTATCAAATTCAGACAAACTATCCGGAGCCCAGCCACAAATTCAGACTCCTCGACGAAAACGCTCTCAACCTGAGATCAACACTGCACATTCCCTTTTATCAGTGGAATGAAGACTCCTCAACCGTATCTCTGGGAGGTTTTTACAGCCAAAAGGCGAGAACTACCACTGAGCGGGCATTCTATTACAGAGCCCGCACCTACATAAAATCCGATCTTGACCGTACAGTGCCCCCGGAAGATTACTTCTCCTCTCAGTACCGCGGTCTGGTCGAAGCAGAAACCCGTACCGGTCAGGAATGGGGCATCACATTCAGAGATGATTCCCAGGATCCGGCCCAATGGAGCGGTACCGAATACATTTTCGGAGGACACACCCAACTTGAGATGCCCCTGACAGGTTCTCTTTCCACGATTCTGGGTCTGCGCTACGAAAGAACCGATATGTACGGGGCATGCGATATCGAGCGTTACCGCGACAGTACCGTTGCGGAAATGGACTACCATGACCTGCTGCCGAGTGCATCCCTGATCTATTCACTTTCAGAAAACATGAAAATCAGAGGAGCGTACGGCAGAACATTGGTGAGGCCTTCGATGAGAGAAAAGAGTGAATACCTTACCGAATCCTTTACAGGCGGACCGAAACTCTTCGGTAACAGACAACTGGAACGAAGCACCATAAACAACATTGATCTGCGCTGGGAGTGGTTTCCCCAGCCTGGTGAACTTCTCACGACGAGCGCCTTTTTCAAACAGATCAACAAACCTATAGAGATGACTTTTCTGATCAATGACATCTTCAAACCCGCCAACACCGATTCATCCGCCATTATTTACGGCCTTGAACTGGAATTCAGAAAAAATCTCGACATGATCTCCTACCTGAAGCATTTCCAGGTGTCCTCCAATCTGACTTTTGCATGGTCGCGAATCGGACTGGATGATGACACCAGACGCAATCCGGTTTACATGCCAGATGAACCGCTGCACCGTCCCTTTCAGGGCCTTTCACCTTATGTGATCAACATCAATCTTACCTATGACAATCCCGATATCGGCACCGATTTCAATTTACTGTACAATCATTTCGGAAAGCGCATGTCCGATTTGACTCCTGTAGACATTCCCTATCTATGGGAGAAACCTCAGCACTTGCTTAATCTAACCTACAATCAGAAATTTCTGGACAAGTTCACTTTCAAGACCAAAGTCACCAACCTTCTTTCATTAATAGACGGAATCAACACCGATAATGTTTTCGTTCACGACTACTACGGCGAAGAGTACATAACCCGACGCGACGAATCACTTCTGACTTACAGTGCCGGAATTTCCTATTCCTTTTAACTTTTTCCTAACCGTTCCTTAGTTTCCGCTAAACATCCGGAAGCGATATTATTCATTCAAGTTCAAAGGAAAGCGTACGAGCGCATTTTCAACCACCATTTCCAAATTAAGGAGGAACCTTATGGGTTCATTTTTCAAAAAACTCTCTTTTTTTCTGTTTCCGGGAGTCATTGCGGTTGCAGTGGCATTTTCCGGAATCACCGGGTGTACCAATGATGAGGACCCCGAGAAGGAATCTGACACCATTGCTGTTGTGGATACAGCAGATCCGGTAGAAAGAATCGACTTCTCCGACGATGGTGACAGCCTCTATCTCACAAGTCACAAAATCACCACCAAGCTCATGGTGGTGGAAGACGGCCAGTACGTCGTGATCGAGGAATCCGATTCCTCATGGACAGACACGACCACCGGCGGTGCTGTTCCGGCAGATCAGCCGCTCACTGTTTTGGACACAAACACAGCTGTGCAATTTGAAGTGTCCGAAGAAGGTGACAGCCTGACAATCTACGACACGACGATTGTCACAGAGGTTTACCAGACGGTCGACGGAGAATTCACACTTATCAGCAGCGATTCCGAAACCGTTTCCGACACAGTCACAGGCGGCAAAGTTGAATACGTGGTCATTAAGGACGATTTCATCAATGAAGGTGAGGAAGTGACTCTCAATGCAGATCTCACCTATCGCCTCAGTGGCTTTGTTTTCGTCGAAAAGGATGCAGTTCTCAATATCCCTGCCGGTACAGTGATCAAGGGAGAACCCGGAGGCGGTCTGAATGCAAGTGCTCTGATTGTTGCCCGAGGCGGTAAGATCTATGCGGAGGGTACAGCCGACGATCCGATCATCTTCACTACCACGGCTGATGACCTCGAATATTCAGATGACATCTCACTCTCAAGCAGAGGCATGTGGGGTGGAGTTATCATTCTGGGATGTGCCAATACAAACATCGATCGGGGCTGGGGTCAGATCGAAGGTATCGATCCTGACGATCCCCGTGGAAAATACGGTGCAGATGATGATTTCGATCTCGACGAAGATGACAACTCAGGTGTGTTCAAGTATGTTTCAATCCGTTACGGTGGTACAAACATCGGTGAAGGAAACGAGATCAACGGTCTTACAATGGGTGCGGTCGGTAGAGGTACAGAAATCGAACACGTAGAAGTTTTCAACAATGACGATGACGGCTTCGAATGGTTCGGCGGTTGCGTGAATACGAAGCACCTTGTTTCCAGTGGAAACGGTGATGATTCATTTGACTGGGATGAAGGTTTCAAGGGTAAGGGTCAGTTCTGGGTTGTTGTCCAGGATCCCAGCGAATCCGACAGAGGTATCGAAGCTGACGGTTCATCAAAAACAAACTTCGGAAACGACCAGGTCTCCCAGCCCACACTCTCGAACATGACATTTGTCGGTTCCGGATCAGCCTCGGGCAATATGGACAACATGGCTTTCAAGTTCCGCGAAGAGACAAAGGTGAAACTGTACAACTCGATCATCACCGACTTCAAGGGTGCTATGAATTTTGCTGAAGACGGTTCTCTCAGCGCTGCTTATGTTCTGGACATCGATGATGGTAAGGGAGCCGACGGCAACAAGGTGAGTGACCACCTGCTGGCCGGAGAAACCGTTATCGCAAACAACATGTTCTACGGTTTTGGCCAGATCACCGGCTCTTCCGAAATAGTTACCGACCCTGCCATGCTGATAAAGCATGCTGAAGGTGAGGACTGGGTGATCGACACCGTCACCGCCCACAACACTTTTGACGAAGATCCTATGCTCACCAACATCAGCCGTGGTGATGCCGCTATCGATCTGCGTCCTGCCTCGGGCAGCCCCGCACTTGATGGTGCCCAGGAAATCAGTGACGACTTTTTCACCAGTACCGATTACCTGGGCGCTCTGAGTGCCAATGATGATTGGATGGACTGGACTTTCACTAAAGAAGTATACTAAAAGTTCCTGATTCACAGCAGTAAACGGGGTTCCTTCGGGAACCCTTTTTTTTCGGAGGTTTGAAATATGTACAGACTGACGCTACTGATCCTTTTGCTTATCATTGCCGGATGCTCCCGCGTTCAGGAAAGAATGGGTCCTGACGGAAAACCACGTGTCAGATACTATGAAAAGAAAAACAGCGAAGGCAAATATGTGAAGCACGGCAAATATTCCGTTTGGTATCCCAATGGTGTCAAACAGTCCGAAATGAGTTTCAAAATGGGAGAGAAGCACGGCCCTTTTACAATATGGTTTGAAAACGGCAAGGTATGGTACAAGGGTACGAACAAAAACGGCAAACAGGAAGGTCCATACATTGAATACTACAAAAACGGCAGTGTGTTTTGCGAATCATTCTACAAGAACAACAGACGGGACAGCACCCATACGGAGTACTATGAAGACGGGACCCGGATGTACGAATGCATAATGAAAGATGATGAAAAACACGGTCCTGCGAAAAAATGGCATCCGAATGGAAAAATTGCCGAGGAGGGTACTTTCAAACAGGGCAAACGTCATGGTACTTTTACCTTTTTCGATCCTTCAGGCAAACAGGTCAAAAAGGTGAGATACGTCAGGGGCATGATAACCACTCCTTCAGATTCAACATCCGCTACGGGTAAAGCCACACGGGAATAGCACTTGCAAGCTGTATACTGCCGCCTCTCCGCACTAACCTTTTCCTAACAGAACGCCAATTTTAATCTAGCAAATGCGGGGTATTTTATTTGACCAAGCCAAAAATCGCGCCTTTTAAGGAGAATTCATGAACATCTGCAGATTACTTGTTGTTCCGCTGACCGTTGCAGTTTTTATCTGTCCGATATCCGCCCAGGATTTCGACATCGACAGAGAAATTTCACGGATCAGAAAAGAACTCGCTCAGGTCTCTTCGCAACGCCAGACCATACGAGATGAAAAAGCCAGAGATCGGAAAGATTTTTCTGAATACCAGAAAAGAACCCAGAAGCGCTTTGAAACCATCAGAACAGAAATCGATTCTCTGGAGGTATCGACGGAAAGGTATAGTAATCGTAACGATTCGCTTTCCGCACTGATATCAGCATCAGAGGCCAGAAAACGTCAGTACGACCTCATGCAGGACCGTTTCAGACAACGGCTCATAAAGGGTTTGGACGAATTCCATACCGTGGCTTCCGAGCTTCCGCCCATGCTTTCCAAGACCAACCTGTCCACCATCTCCTTTCTTAAAAGTGAACTTGCATCCAAAACAGTAGACAACATAGAAGCGATTCAGCGTCTGGCCCAGATAGTAAAGGATATGGAAGAGGCCACCTCCGGTATCCAGATCGTGCAGGGGCCATCCCCCATTCCCGACATGCGCGGGGTGACCTACCGTTTGAGAATCGGGTCACTCTTTGAGGCGGTTGTGGATGCAGCCGGGACAAAGTACGCAATCTGGAACGGCTATGATGAAAACGGCAAGGAAAAATGGAAAATGAGTGAAGATGAGGCAATGGCCTCCAATATTCTCAAAGCTGTAAACATACGAGAAGGCAAGGCCTTGCCTGAATTTGTCCAAATTCCCATTTCAGCGGAATAACGAAGGGTACTGAAAATGAAATTCATTCTTTTGATTCTAATTATAGCAGGCGTTGCCTTTGCCGGACCGGATAAAAACTACCGTGCAAAAGAACGGGAACTGGAAATTCTCAGGGACTTTCTCCATGCAGCCCGGGACTCTCTGCAGAACGAGATGGCCGGACGGTGGAGAGCCAAACAGAGAATGGTAGAACAGAGGGAAATAGACAAGGAAGAGCTGGTCCGATACAGGGAGAAACAGGAACGGATCCACTCCGACCTTGCCCGCATAAAGGAAGAATGTTTCGCGAAAGAAAAAACCATAGAAGACATGGAAGAAGAGATCAAGATGGAGCGTGAGGAATGGCAGTTTCTGAACTCAGCTCTTGAAGACGTTTTCGAGAAGGAAGCCAAAGGCATCATTGAAGCATTTCCCGTGGATGTGGAGCAGCGCCGCAGCGACCTGGAAGAGATCCGAAGAGCATACAAGAAAAACGGCAACCCGGGAATAGCTCTGGACAATTATGTCGAATATAGAAAAAGATACCTGGAAAAAGGCAAGGAACTGTCCATCGGCAAACAGACAGTTATACCCAATGACGGAAGCCAGGTGGAGCTTACCATTGCCCGTTTCGGGAATGCGTTCGGTTACGGCATCTGCCCGGCCGAATCACTCTACACGATCAGACAGACCGGCAAACTGGGAGTTGACCGTTTTGCGATAGACAAGGTAGGCGAAACCGAACTGGCCGAGTTCCTCCGTGCGAACTACCCGAAATGGGTGGAAAAGCAGAAGCCTTTGGGCAATGTCACCATCGATGTACTTCAGAACGCCCAGTCCAAGGTTCTCATTTCAGGACAGAAAGTCACCACTTTTGATAAGTTCATGATGTTCGTGAAAGCGGGAGGCCCCATTATGATTCCCATGTTCATTCTGATCATGTGGGCCTTCGTGCTGGTAATATGGAAACTGATACAGTTCAGCGGAAAGCACAGATCTAACAGCAAACTGTCGAAAGTAGTAATCAAGCATCTGGAGAAATCCGAAATTGCCCAGGCCAGAACCTATGCTGAAACACACAAGGGAGTTGTGGCCCGGGTGGTGAGAACCTGCCTCGACCATTCCAGATGGAACAGATCCTCGGCGGAGAAAGCAGTCAGAGAAATACTGGTGGAGGAGGTGCCGCTGCTTAACAAACACCTGAGCACTCTGGCGGTCATTGCGGGAGCGGCGCCGCTGCTTGGACTTCTGGGAACAGTGACCGGTATGATCAATCTTTTTGAAGTGATTACCAACTATGGTACTGGGGATCCGAAAATTCTGGCAGGAGGTATATCGGAAGCATTGATCACAACCCAGATGGGACTGATCATAGCTGTACCGATTCTTCTGGTTCACAATTACCTCCGCAACCGTACCAACCATATCCAGTCGGAGATGGAGAAACAGGCGATCCGCATACTTAACAGACTGTGGCCGGAGGCCTGAAGATGGATTTGGAAAGAATATTCCTGTCATCTTTTGACAGGGGTGGATATCTTATGTGGGTCATTTTCGGTGTCTCGCTGGTAGCCTGGTATATCGGTGTAGGAAAGTATTTCAACCTGCGCAGGTTCAGAAGTCAGAGGCGCAGATTTCTCAGGGAAGTGGAAACAGCTCTGCGCGGAGAAGATGCCAGAAAGTCTACCGGAAACGAGAGCTATGACATTCTCCTGAAACAGGTAAAAGCGATCAGAAACGGCCGGTTCACCGGCTGTAAAGGTATCATGCGCGAATTCCTCGTCTCCTCTGTCCCGCAACTCAACCGGGGGTTTTCAAGTATGTCGGCATGGATCTCCATTGCCCCTCTTCTCGGTCTGCTTGGAACCGTCACGGGAATGATCCAGACTTTCAAAGTGATCACCGATTTCGGAGTAGGAAATCCCAGCCTCACCGCCGAGGGGATCAGTGTGGCTCTGCTCACGACTCAGGCCGGCCTCACTGTGGCTTTTCCCGCAATGATTTTTCATAATTATCTGGCAAACAGAAAAAACGAGATTGTCAATCTTCTGTTCAAGGACTGCGAACAGATCGTAACCCGGGTGTCCAAACCCCATGCAAAGGCAACCAACGATGTTTGAAGATTACGGACTACTCAATCAGGACTCCAATACCGCGGAAATCAACATGAGTCCGCTCATTGACATGGTTTTCATACTCCTTATCTTTTTTATCATCACCACCAATTTCAACAGACAGACCGGTGTGGATGTATCCAAGCCTAAAGCTCAGACGGCTATGAGTCAGGGGCAGAAGACACTGATGATAGGCGTCACCCGTGAGGGAACCGTGCATGTTCACGGCAGGCAGATCAGTGTTGAACGTCTGCGCACTCTTGTTGGGCAGGAAGTATCTAAAAGACCGGATGTAACAGTGGTGATCATTGCGGATCAGCAGGCGGCAATAGGAAAAGCTGTACAAGTGATGGACCAGTGCGCTCTGGCTGGTGCGTCGAAAGTCTCCATTGCGGCAGATAAGGATTAATGCGATGATCAAGATACTGTCACGATTCACCGGCTCGATTTCCAAACTGGCAGCAGTAATCGGGGTGAATTTCCTTCTGTTCATCATTCTGCCCATTACCCACAACATATTCTCTTCCATCAATGTTGAGAACAAGGAGCTTAAAAAACAGCCTAAAATCGTTGCGGAAATGGTCAAGCCGGAGAAAAAGAAGGAAAAAGAACAACCCAAACGCCGCATACGCAAGGTCCAGAATGCCTCAGCCCGTTCTGCATCTTCGAGCAGCAATATGAAATTCACTCCTGATTTGGGGGTGGAAGGCGGCCAGGGCGTGGGCATCGCAAATCAGACAATGGAAACTACGGTGTTTGAAGAAGGAAACACGGATGAGGATGCGGTTCCCATGTTCACTCCTTCTCCCAAATACCCCCAAAGAGCAAAAGATCTGGGTATAGAGGGGATGGTGGAGGTGATAATCGTCGTGGGCACCAATGGAAAGGTCTCATCTATTGAAATAGTCCGGTCACCACATGCCAGTTTCAATACAGAAGTTCGCAAGGTGATTTCAACATGGAAATTCAAACCAGCCCGCAACCAGGGTGTACCCGTCCAGGTGAGAAAGAAACAGGTACTCGATTACAGACTTGATTCGTGAGTATCAGGGAAAGAAACTGCTCGATTATGAAAAAAACTGTTCTGCTTTTTATTTTCATTGCTTCCGGTCTCTCCGCCGGGTTTCTCGACAAAGCCAACCAGCTGTACAATGAAGGAAAACTGGCCCAGTCGATCCCGGTATACAAAAAAGCTGCTCTGGCCGGAGAAAATCCTGCTCTGTGCTACTTCAATCTCGCAAACGCCTATTTTCAATCGGACAGCATTCCTCAAAGTATCGTTTACTATGATGCCTCCGTTTACTATGCACCTGACTTTTTCAGAGGCTATCTGAATCTGGCCATTGCCTACTACACCCTCAACGAAATGGGTGAATGCATAGCAGCCGTCACACGTGCGCTGCAGTTGGAACCCGATGACGAAAGAGCGCTTCTGCTTCAGGCCGCGGCCTACCGAAAAACCGGTGCAACCGCCCTCGCAGTCGTCACATTCGAAAAAATCGTCGCTCTTACCCCGGAGAAAGAGGAAGCCTACATCTCTCTTGCTGAAATCTACAGAGAACTCGATGATCCGCAGGAAGCAGTCAGATGGCTTCAGAAATACCCCGAATCGGGAACAAATGAATCCTATGTAACGCTGCTTCTGGCAGAAATTTTTGAAAAACAGAACAACTATGAAAGGGCTCTTTTCTACCTGAAAAGATCTTTTGAAAAGGACCCCTCCAAATGGACCTACTATCGGATGATGGTTCTGCAGGAGAGAATGGGAAACGAACTGGTAGCACTTGAGGATTCCCGAAAGGGACTGGAATTGTTTCCCGATTTTTCCGAACTTGCGGTTTTTGCGGCAAATATTGCTTTCAATCAGCAAAAGTACAGCGAAGCGGAACGCTACTACACTCTTGCCAAAGAAAAAGGCAACGCCGCGGGAGTAGTGGGGCTCGAAAATGTCCGCCTGATGCTCAGACAGGAGGGAGAAGAGGAATAGGTCACCTCTGAGCTGCCCACGGAAGCACTGAAACTGCCAAAACAGCCAATCAAATCTGGGGATTATCCCTTCCGCATACTATTTTCATCCATTATGTCACTTTTTTCAGTCATAATCCCCACCTATAACCGCAGGCACACGCTTGCACGGGCGATTGAATCCGTTCTCTTTCAGAGTATGCGCGACTTCGAATTGATTGTAGTCGATGACGGCTCCACTGACGGCACGGCTGAACTGGTGGAAAACTACCCGGCAACGTTCATCAGACTGGAACAGAACTGCGGAGTGGCAAAGGCAAGAAACAGAGGAGTATCCGAATCAAACGGAGAATGGATCGCCTTTCTTGATTCAGATGACTGGTGGAATCCCAACAAACTGCAGCTTCAACTGGACTACTGCAGGCAGAACCATGATTATGAGATAGTGCAGACGTGTGAAACATGGATCAGAAACGGCAGGAGGGTCAATCCTCCCCAAACCCACCTTAAAAAAGAGGGACACATCTTTGAAGAAAGTCTCCGGCGCTGCATGATAACCCCTTCTTCTGTCATTCTCAGGCGCTCACTCTGGGACAAAACCGGAGGGTTCGACGAGTCCTTTCCCGCATGCGAGGATTACGATCTTTGGCTCAGAATTACCTGCCGCCAGAAAGTAGGACTTGTTGACAAACATCTTCTCACCCGTTTCGGAGGGCATCCGGATCAACTGTCATCCGCAATTCCCTGCCTGGACAGATTCAGAGTAGACAGTCTCCTGAAAATGCTGGGTTCCGGCCTGCTGAACGGAAATCAATCACAAGCTGTCAGGAGAAATCTCCGAAAACGGGCATTAATCATGGCACAAGGTTCTCTCAAGAGAGGAAAGAGAGAGGAATATGAATACTACATCTCACTTAGCTGATTCAAGCGAAATGGTTTCAGACGTTTTCGCCAACAATATCCATATTCAGTCTGTTCCAGTAGCATCCTTGAAATTTCCCCGGGAGTTATGGCGGGATGACAATTATCAAAAATGCCCGATGTACTCACACATATGCTGGCCTCCGGTTGTAGCTGTCAAAACGGATTCGGATAAGCTGCAGATTGTCGACGGCTGCAAAAGGGTTGCCCGATACATCATTGAGGGCAGGTCCGAATGCCCGACTGTGGTGCTCGATAATGAAAAAGGGGTTGACCCCGGCCTGCTCCGCATCGTACTCAACAGCAACCGACTACTTTCCAGTATAGAAAAGCTTCTCTTTCTGAAATGGCTGTCGGTGAAACTGAACAAACACGACTACCTGACCTGGACCAGAAAATTCAGTATCTCCGACAGGGAACGGTTCGAGCTGGAAAAACTTTTCACAGCTGAGGAGAGAATCATCACTGCCATCGAGCAGGGTATTCTTGATACAGGCAGCGCAGGAGATCTGGTCTTGCTCCCAGAAGAAGACAAAACCGCCATTCTGGAGCTTTTTTCAGAACTCGGTTTCTCCCGCCAGATGCAAAGAGAACTGGTGGAATGGATTCCTGAAATCGCCTTCAGAAACAGAATCAGTGTGAAATCCGTTCTGGAAAACGAGAAGCTCACGTCCATTCTTCAGAACCAGAAACTCAACACACCTCAGAAAATGCAGAAGATCCGGGATGAAATCTACATTCAGCGTTTCCCCTTCTACTCAAAAATGCAGAACAACTGGAAAAGCAAAGCCGCTTGTGCAAACCCTCACCCGTCACAAGTACACTTCATACCTTCCCCCGGATTCGAAAAAAGGAAACTGGATATGAAAATCACCGTGAAGAGTGCGGCCGAAGCGAAAGCAATACTGGATAATCTGGCATCTTTACCTTCAGACACCTGGGAAGAACTTATTTTCCCTCATGATTGAGATATTCTGGAGAAAGGTGGAATGAATGAAATTTGCTCTTGATCTTCTTATCCTGTCCGTAGCCATATTTCTGGTAGCGAAACTGCTGCCGGCTATACACATCAAAGATTTCGCCACAGCGGTTGTTGTGGCTGTTGTATACAGCGTGATAAACGTGCTTCTGGGGTGGTTTCTCAGAACGCTTACCCTTCCCCTCACCATTCTCACTTTCGGTCTTTTCAAAATAGTGATCAATGCAGTTCTGCTGTGGATAACCGATCTAATCATCAAGGATTTCAGAATCAAGGGTTTCGGCTGGACTATAGTTGCGGCGCTTCTCATCGCCGTTATAGACACGTTCACCAAAAGCATCGTCTGGGGCAATTTCTGATCAGGTTCACCGGTGAGCAGTTCCGGATTGAAAATCAAGCACCTGATCTTTCCCAATATCTATATTGCGCACAAGGGCTGCTGGTGTTTTTTCAGCTGTTCCCGAGTCCGGTTCATATGTACTGATGCACTGTTTTAGAAAGGATACTGTCATGTTGAAGGCTGGCGATTGCACTCTTTATAGCGGCGGACATGCCGGTGCAGAAGCATTCTTCGGAGAATGTGCCGAAAAATGGGGAGTTAATGAAGTTACCTACTCCTATGAAGGGCATTTCATAAAGAGAGAAAAGAACGTGGTGATGCTCAGCAATAATGATCTTAAGCGTGGTGATATCAGTATGGAAATAGTTTCCATGCACATGCACCGCAAGTACACCCAGGCAGACCAGCTCAGAAAGGTCCTCCAGTCCATATTTCATATGGTCAACAGCGGACTGCAGGTCTTTGCCGTGGGCGTGATTCAGGAGGATGAAACTGTTAAGGGAGGAACCGGCTGGGGAGTGGAGCTGGGCAAATTTTTCAACAGAGACCTCCATGTCTTTGACAAGGAACGGCACAAATGGTTCAAGTGGAGTCACGGGGAATGGATCGATGACAGACCGTTCATCACTGAGAAGACATTCTGCGGAACCGGTACCAGAGAATTAACCGAGGAAAGCAAAACAGCGATAGAAGAACTCTTCACACGCTCGTTTGGTTAATCCGGATTGTTGACCGGGGCTCAATTCTGCGCGCCCCGGTCTTTCCCGCCTTGTCAGTTCATTTCCAGTTCAGTCATACCTAAGCTGCTTTTAGGAGCTATGGACAGTATGGCTTCCCTCACATCGGTACCGCTCAACTGTTGATAAGCCCTCAATCCGAATTCCGGCAGAATCGCAAACAGATGATCGAAAATATCAGCCTGGATTCCTTCGTAAACCGGCCACCTCACGTCGTTTGCGAAAATGTAGATCTGCAGAGGAAGTCCGGTAGGCGTGGACTGAAGCTGACGGATCAGGAATGTGAGTTCGTGATGAACGTTGGGATGATTCTTGAGATAGGCAACGCAGTAGGCCCTGAAGGTACCTACGTTGGTAAGCCGTCTTCCATTGCCCAGCACAGCAAGATCTGTAGTGGTATAGGAGGTGGCATTCGCACTTTCAATCTCTGCAAGCTTCTGCTCGAGATAGGGTCTGAGCAGTTTTATTTTCCGCAGATGCTCAAGATCTTCGGGCTTCAGAAACCGAACGGTGTTTAAATCCAGATGGATGGAACGCATTATCCGTCTTCCTCCGCTTTCATTCATCCCTCTCCAGTTCTTGAAAGATGAGGACACAAGTTCATAGGCGGGAATGGCTGTGATTGTCTTGTCCCAGTTCTGAATCCGTACAGTGGTGAGTGAAATATCGACCACATCCCCGTCGGCTCCATGCTTAGGCATTTCCACCCAGTCCCCTTTTCGAACCAGATCCATGGTAGTAAGCTGGATTCCCGCAACCAGTCCCAGAATAGGATCTTTGAAAATAAGAAGAATGATCGCGGTGAACGCTCCCAGACCGGACAGAAAATAAACCGGACTTTTCCCTGCGAGCTGACTTACAACCAGCACAAGTGAGAACAGCAGAGCCACCACTTTGAATGCCTGAAGAAACCCTCTTATGCTTACTCTCTTTGCAACCTCGTGCATTTCATAGATATCACGTACCGAATTCAGCAGGGAGTCAAAAACAGCAAAACCTACAACGATGTAATAGAGATTGATGATTCGTGAGAAGATTTCGAATGTCTCGGTAGAGTCGTCCAAAATGAATCTCAGGCCGATACTCATCGCAGTCGCAGGCAGCAGGTGGAAAATGCGGTTGATTACCTTTCTCTGGATGAGAACGTCATCCCATTCAGTTTTGGTTTTCCTGGCCATGGCTTTGAAAAGCGGCAGAAAGAGCCTGTAGGCAATCTGGTGCAGCAGCATGGCCCCTGCAACAAGCAGTGCAATTTCCAAAGTTTGTTCTGGGAGCATAGCGAGATACTTTTGCATAAAATCGGTATCCGTGGTGAAAGATGATACAAACGGTTCAATGGCTAAAATAGTAAAGGTCTGCACCATTTGCGATATTCGGAGACAAAAAACACAAAAAGGCCGAAGACATCGCTATCTCCGGCCAGATTTCATGTCGGACCTACATGTGTAATGTCATTCGTACTCCACAACAAACCCTCTCAGTGAAGCCGCCTGATCGTTCCATCTTCCCGAGTATACCCAGAGCATGAGATGTATTTCATCCACTTCTTTGAAATCGTTAGGTTCTCCCGAAGACCAGTTTGTATAGTTCCATTCCTCTTCGGTTATCCATTGCCAGTTTGCGGCAGGATCGTCTGTCCGTGGTGCCTGAAATGCACCGATGTGAAGTGAGCTGACTCCGGACTGAGCAGCCAGATAGCGCCAGATGAATTCATTTTCCTGTGCCGAGGTGATTGTGGCCAAATGCCCCTGGAGGCCGTTATAGGTTAGAGATTCGGCGCGGTCCCTCGCCTCTTCCCAGGAGATAGTGCCCTCGAAGGTGATGACATCGTAGTAATGACCGTTTTCACTGAAAAGAAGGGGCTGACCGATTCTACCCGCCTGAGTATTGCCGGAAGAGGGAAGAAGGATGACGGAAAGAGGAACATCAGAATAATAGGGCGGTTGTGAATTCATGCTGAACATGACCAGACGGTCATCGTACCAGGGCAGAGTCACCTCTGTTTCTCCTTCATACATGACTACTTCTGACCCCTCATGCATTCCAAAAATGCGGGTCCGGATCTGGTATTCATTTTTCAGAGGTATATAATCAGCCGTGACCTTCACTGTATCATTTGTTCCACCCGTAAATTCTATCTGAGATTCGAAAGTGTGCTCGTTATCAATTGTGAGTTCAGCTCTGGTCATTCCTTCCCCGGCGTGAGCTATAAGAGCCTGCATTCTGAAGAATTTTGTCAAAAGCTCCATGAACACATCGTGAGTCCTGTTGGGAGCGGAGCGGAAGCTGTTTGTACCGTAATGAACGACAGAATCGTTTTCATCCAGGGTAAATGCCGTGATGTCCCATTCCTTATAAGGGGCGATATTTATCACATTGTGAGTGATTTCGTTTCTGGAATCGATACTTATGGTATCATTGACTTCCGGTTCTTCTTCAGCAACCACACTGATGACCAGTCTCGAAGGGAGCTGTTCCTCGGCCCCGGTCCCGAGCTTTACGCTCACATTCACCCCGCTGAGTCCGCTTGCCACCTTGGAAGGGTTGCTGTCTTCCGAACAGGACAGAGAAACGACCAGCATCGCCGCGACAAATAATTGCAGGTAACGCATAAATACCTCCTCTACTTAAACAAAGCCTAAACCTGCTGACCGGAGGCTGCCACCAGCTGCCGGTTCCCTTTTACACTTTTTCAATGCAAGCACAGTACCATTCGCGGTAGAATCCCGGATGAACCGATGCTGCCCCGGCCTTGAAAGGCAGTCTGAGCGCCTAGGGGCGGATCATCCTCCGCACGATTCCCTTCAGCGCACCGAAAAACCTGTACGGCGGGTAGATAAACGGCCAGTCAAACCAGCATGTTTTCCTCAGAATGCTTCTTTCATATGTGAAAGCTTTAAAACCACTCTCCCCGTGATATCTCCCCATGCCGCTCTCACCGATCCCCCCAAAAGGCAGCCCGGTTCCAATCACGGAGTGAACAGTCCCGTTCACACATACCACTCCCGACCTCAGGCGTTCCCAATATTTCCCAGCACCATTGCGGTCACAGGTGAATATGTAAAGAGCTAAAGGACGAGGCATGGAAGCCAGCCTGGATATGCACTCTTCCCTATTTTCAAAAAAGTGAAACGGAAGAAGCGGACCGAAAATCTCCTCCTTCATCATCCCGCTTTCCCAGCCGGGATTTCTGACAAGTGTGGGAGCGATGTAGAGCTGCTTTTTATCCGTGTCTCCTCCACAGACAATCTCACCATCCCGAATCAGCCGGCTTACCCTCGAGAAGTGAAACTGATTCACCATCCTGCCATAATCTAAACTTAACCGAGGGTCAGCACCATAGAACTTCTTCACCGCTTCTGCACAATACCCGATAAGTTTGTCCCCTATTTCTCTTTGAGCAAACACAAAATCGGGTGCCACACAGCTCTGACCCGCATTGATGAACTTTCCCCACACGATTCTCCGCGCAGCCGTTCTCAGATCAGCTCCATTTTCGACTATGCAGGGATTTTTCCCGCCCAGTTCCAGAATCACCGGAACGGGACCGTTTGACGCTTCCCGCATGACAGAGCATCCCGCCTTATTACCTCCTGTGAAGAAAATGAGGTCTGGTCGGGACCTGATAATTCCGGTAAGCACGTCAGGACCGCCCTCAACTGCGCAGACCGTATCACGATTGAATGCATGTTCTACCATATCGCAGATTACTTCTGAACTACGCGGAGCCTTTTCCGAAGGTTTAAGCACGACACAATTCCCACCTGCCAGCGCGCTGACCAGAGGAACGCAGGACAGGTACAAAGGATAATTCCATGGAGCCGCGATAAGAGCCACACCGAAAGGCCACCTCTCGATAAAACTGGCGCCCGGGTGGTTGATAAGCGACGTGGACACTCTGCGTGGTTTCTGCCACTTCTCCAGCTTCTTTCTGGCCAGACCGATCTCATTCAGAAGCGGGGCGATTTCGGTGAAATAGGATTCCGGCTCACTTTTGCCCAGATCCTCCCGCAGAGCCCTCTGCAGTGACGATTCGTTATGAAGAACTGCCCTGTAGAGAGATTCAAGGCAGCTTAACCTGAAGTTTATATCCAAGGACCTTCCAGTTCTGAAAAAAGCCCTCTGACGATCCATCAGCTCCGCAATTTCTTTCTGATCCATACTCTCCCCCACCGGTTTTCTCCGATTTTAAAGCAAGAAAACGTCCATAAAGGACAAAGGGAATGACTTTTGCACGGTGGGAACATGGAAAGGGCACATATGAAGAAGGCAAACGCACTAATCATCGGAGCAGGCCTGGGGGGAATTTCCGCCGCGATTTCTCTGGCCGCAAACGGATGGAACGTCACTCTGGCTGAGAAAAACTCGAAAATCGGCGGGAAACTGAACCTCCTGCGGCAAGATGGTTTCCTCTTTGATCTTGGTCCCTCTCTTCTGACCATGCCTCATGTCTTCGAAGCGCTTTTCGCCAGAGCAGGCCGCCGGATGGAGGACTATGTTGATCTCGTCCGCATTCCCCTGCAATGGCGAAATTTCTTTGAGGACGGAGCAAAACTGGACCTCCACGAATCGGTCCATACCACGGCAGATGAACTGAATCTTTTCTCTCCCTGTGCGGGCAGCCAGTTTCAGGATTACTGCGCCTACGCTCACAAACAGCGGACTCTTGCCGAAGAGATCTATTTCCGGCGGGGAAGGGATAACGTATGGGATCTCCTGCTTGGCTCCAATCCGCTGAAAATCATACAAATGGACTTTTTTCATTCAGTGAGCGGATCGGTGAAAAAGAGGATCCAGGAACCGCACATCAGAGAAATTATGAACTATTTCTGCAAATATGTGGGCTCCTCTCCTGACAGAGCTCCCGGATTTCTGAGTCTTCTACCTGCGGTTCAGTTCGCCTATGGAGTGCACTATGTGAAAAGAGGCATGTACGGTCTGGCAGAAGGCCTGCACCGCCTCCTGGAAGAACTGGAAGTGGAGGTGAAAACCGGCTTTGAAGCAACTGAACTCAAGAGCAGCAGAAGCGGACGCGTAACCACAGTGACATTCCTCAACGGAGAAGAGAGACAGTGTGACCTTCTGCTTTCAAATATGGAAATCATTCCATTCTACTCCCGAGTTGCAGGACTGGCGGATCTTTCCCGTTCACTTGAAAGGTGGTTTCCCCCCTCCTGCTCTGGATTGGTCATTCACCTCGGAACAGATACAACCTATCCCGATGTAGCTCATCACAACATTTTTCATTCAGCAAACCCTCACAAACAGTTCCGTTCTGTTTTCATACGCAAACAACTTCCGGATGATCCCACCCTTTACGTCGTCAGACCGACCAAAACCGACTCGTCTCTGGCTCCCGAGGGATGCGACATAATAAAAGTACTCCCCCAGATTCCCCACCTCCACTCTCTGCGAAGCTGGACTCCTGATGATATGAATGTATTGAAAGAGAGCGTGCTGGAAAAACTGGAACGGATGGGTCTGACAAACTTGCGAAAACACATTGTCAGTGAGAAAACACTTACCCCCTATGATCTCAGAGACATGTATTATTCCAACCGCGGATCAATTTACGGAACGGTATCGGATCGATGGAGAAACATGGCGATCAAAGCAGCGCAGAGGAGCCGAATCTACGATAATCTGTTTTTCGTAGGGGGCAGCGTCAATCCCGGGGGAGGAATGCCCATGGTAGTACTGAGCGGTATGCAGGTGGGGGACAGAATAGGAAAACCGTTATGACCCAGCAGCGCCCTGACACTCTCTTCTATTATGTATTCATAGGAGGGCTGATCGCCGGAACCCTGATAAGGCTTGGAACCAGAAGTGGATCAGGAAAGCATATCGGCAAACCTACCGTGGATTCATTCCTGCTCGGATGCACTTTCACAGGCATGGGTGTTATACCTTTTGTATACATATTCACTTCTGCACTGAATCGGTTTTCCTACACCCTTCCGCTCTGGAGCGGATACGTGGGCAGTGTGCTTCTTTCAGGATCTCTCCTTCTTCTGTGGCGAGCACACTCGGATTTAGGTCAGAACTGGTCAATTACCCCCAGAATCATCCCCGACCAGCACCTGATAATTAACGGGGTTTATCATCACCTTCGCCACCCCATATATGCGGCCTACTGGTTATGGGCACTTGCCCAGCCTTTGCTTCTCCACAACTGGCTTGCCGGCTTTTCCATGGCGGCTGCCTACACCCCTCTCTACTTCCACAGGGTTCCCAGAGAAGAACGCATTCTTCTGCAGGCTTTCGGTGAACAGTACCGAGAATACATGAGATCGACTCCCGGAATTATACCGTTGAAAAAGAGCCTAAGCGGGAAGTAGTTTATTTTCTAAACAGAAACAACCCTGAATTCAGCACTGAAAATGAAACCACTGCTCCTTTGTTTACTGCTCCTAATAACACCCTGCTTCTCACAGGAGTGGAAACTTCCGGTCGCCACTTCGACACGGCAATCAGTTGAAGAGATCTCTCTTACCAATCTGGGCCTCTTCGGTATGATGCGAAAGGAGCGTCCCGGCATTCCCGCTCACCACCACACCGGAATAGATATCATGCGGCCGGACAGCAACTATTCAAACCAGCCGGTCTTCCCTGCCGCTGCCGGCGAAGTGATAAGCGTGCGGGAGGATGGTCCTTACGGGCAGGTCATAATCGAGCATTACGATGAGGATCATGAAAAGGTATGGACACTGTACGAGCACGTGGGAGGAATCCTGGTCTCTCCCGAAGACAAGGTGTTTCCGGATTTTCCCATAGCACGTTTCTTCACCAGAGAGGAACTGGACAGATACGGATGGCAGTTCGATCATATCCATTTCGAAATCATCAAAAAGCCTCTTCATAAAGTCAACCCCGGCCCGAAACTGCCCGACCGCCACTACAGAAGCTATACTCTTGACTGCCTGAGCGAAAAGCAGCTTGAAAGGTATATGTTTGATCCGGTCGTATTTTTCCGGAACGCTTTCGGGGAGACAATCGGAGATACGGAAGTCAGGGATGATGATAAAACAATGGGAGACAGGTGTTTTCATCTTGCTCACGTGTATCACAAATACGAGAAAATATTCAGCATAAAGAAAGAATGCAGAATCAGAACAGATTCGGTCAGGTTCATCTGTGTGAACAGCGGCAATGTAGTTACGGATACAGTTGCGCTTTTGAACGACACCATACACTTTGACAGCCGCACGCTTCACATAAAAACTTTCGGGGATTCCGTTATTCTGGAAAATGATTCTCTCAGGTATGTCTGGCAGTCAATCAGACGATAGAGTCAGGTACACAAGAGACAGGGGAAACTCACCTATTCAACCGATCTTCGGAAAATCTCCTCTATTTCATCCTGGATCAGACGGTTAGGATCCATTGGTGATGAGGAGCGAGAACGGGAACTTCTGTAATGATTTACAAGCCAGTAACTCGCCATACCGGAAGCGATCTGTTTCTTCTCCTCCTCCGTAAGGGTGGTCCTGACATTCTTCTCTAAGCTGGTCAGAAAAAGCGACACCAGTTTTTCCCTGTCCTCCTCTTCCCACACTGCAGCCCTGGGTCGTGGCGGCAGGCTGTTCCAGCCCGGGACGGGAATTCTTGACTTCAGTGCCGAAACCGAATCATTGAACGCTGATCTGATACTCTCGATCTCAGCATATAGAGGATCGAGCTGAGCATCGCGTTTTTCAAGAAGCCTTCTGTATTCCTTATTGTAGATAATTTTAGACACCTGCCACTCGAGAAGTTTATTCACTTCCCATTCGCTGGGAAAGACCGGTGAAAGCGACGGGTCTTTTTCTTCTTTAGACCCGTTCATCATCACCACCCACCAGCCGTCCGCACTTCCGGGAGTCGGGGCACGTCCCAGAAAGGCCAGTGGGACACCCACAGCCGTGTTCCAGACATATCCGGATACAGGAACAGCTGAGCCCAGCAGTAACTGATTGACCCCCAGTCCCCACGATGTCTCCAGAACAGCATAGGTGGCGTGAGCTGTACCCGCGACTGTTTCCGCCCCCATTTTCAGGACCGGTAACGACAGCTCCCAGGCGGGTCTCAATGCAAACCCGTAAACGGCCACACCCGTTGCCCCGACCAGACCGAAAGTATAACGGAGGGTGGTATTCACCGTACCCTTCATGGTTGCCCAGGGGTATGCAAGCCACCAGGCGAAACTCTGCCGTTCCATTGCACTATGAGCCTTGCCGTAATAGTCAACCCAGGTTTCACCCACGTCAAGCCACATGAACTCGGTAAAAAGGAACTTTTCTCCTTCGATAAAATGCTCAAACCCGTTTCCTATTCCCTTCCACGGTTTCGGTGTGAAATACCCGCCCAGATGCTTTACTGAAACAGGAATCCGAAGCAATCCGTAGGCGAAACGAATGCCTCCTTTTTTCTGAAGAGACCAGCCGTCAGACCACTGATCTCCACCGAAACAGCCTACATTCAGAAAGCCCGGCACTATGCGCACGTTGTAGCGATTACCGGATGTATCAGATACCGCACCCGTGAGAAGCAGATCGCCTTTCTGAGGCCAGGAAAGAAAGTAGTCGGAGTAAACGGTTGAACTGAAGCACAGAAGCGAAAGAACGCAGATCATTCTCGTTTTCATACTGTTTCCTTGTGGAAAGGTAGAACAGGAGAAAATAAACTATGCCCTGGGGGAAAACACTTTCGGAGCCCATCAATAAGGTGAAGAGATTACGACTGCTGCAATGAACACGCAATGAAAGCCTGTCAGTGATCCGACAGGCTTTCAGAGTCAGGTACAGTTGACAATACGCTTAATACGGACCGCGGATATTCGATTTGACTTCGTTTTCATAGAAAGAGCGCAGCTTTTCATGAATTCCGGCAGGTATGGGGGCCAGATCACTTGCAGCGGCATTCCCCTCGACCTGTTTACGGTTGCGGGCCCCGGGAATCACCACGCTGACTGCATCATGATCGAGAATCCAACGGAGGGAGAACTGAGCCATGGTCATCCCTTCGGGGACGAACTGACGGATGCCCTCGGCAAGTTCCACGCCTTTTTCGAAAGGTATTCCGGCGAATGTTTCTCCCACACTGAAGGCCTGACCGTCACGATTGTAGGTGCGGTGATCCCCGGGAGAAAAGGTAGTCTGAGCGGTATACTTACCTGCAAGAAGACCGCTGGCCAGAGGCAGACGGACAATAATGGCAGTGTTGTTCTGTTTCGCCTTCTCCAGAACCTGCTCCAGGGGCTTCTGACGGAAGATATTGAAAATGATCTGCAAAGAAGTGATATCAGGCTGTTCAAGACAGATCATCGCCTCCTCCATGGTCTCCACGCTTGCCCCGAAAGAGGCGATCTTTCCCTCACTGCGCAGTTCCCTGAGCCAGTCGAACACCTCACCCGATTTCATGTACCGGGTGGGAATGCAGTGAAGCTGGGTGAGATCGATTCTGTCCACGCCCAGTCTTTCGAGGCTGTCCTCGGTGGAGCTCTTCAGGACATCAAAGGAGTACTGGTCAGGGTATCCCTTGAACCTCCCAAGTTTAGTCGCCACGTACATGGGCGCGTTTGTTTCTTTAAGGAATCGGCCGACCAGACTCTCGCTTTTACCACCACCGTATACATCGGCGGTATCGATAAATGTGATCCCCTTTTCATAAGCGGCCCTGAGAAGGTCAAGTGCATCCTCTTCGCTGACTTCTCCGAAGTCACCGCCGAGCTGCCAGGTTCCCAGTCCGACTTCAGACACTTCCCGTCCAGTGTTTCCGAAAATTCTCTTTTTCATATCATCTCCTTTCTCTACAATAAACATATCAATATAGTTAAATAGTGCGATACAGGGAAATACCACCATCGACTTTATTAACCAAATCATTTATGTGATATCGAAGCATTAGACCTGTTTCACAACACATCTGATTTTCTCAATCTGTTTTTTGTGGAAGCCGATTCTTTAATATGGATACAGAGCCCCGGAAAGTCGACATGAACGTAGTAAAATGAAACGGAATTATGACATGTAGCCAGCCATCCAACAACTGCCTGGACTCAAAATAAAAATCAACAACTGAAATGGCAAAGTAGCGATATCAAAGGCCAAAGTTAAGGGTACAAACAGATTGCGATGTTGATAAGTTCTTTTTTTAGCTTTCATAAGTAGAATCTTTTCTCTACCCCCGGCAATCTGTATTTTCATACAGATTGTATCGTTTTTTCCACAATCACGAATTACCTCTCCGTAATTAGGTGGATATTTAGCATAGCCAAAGGGACGCTTTTTAAAGTCCCTATGCTGCAAAAAAACCGTATCATTCTCATCCAGCTTGATCGCAACGTAGCGGACCTGACTTCTTTTATCAAACAATCGTCCATTTATCTCAAATGAGCAGGAATCATCCTTATTCATATTCCGTTCACATACAGAGCTGATATTAGTGCTGAAAGACCAGCTATTATCATGTATTAACTTTGTAGTCACACAATTTACCATGACAGCTGCAATCATAATGATAAATGTTTGTTTTGCAATCCGAAATCGCCTCACTATGGATAGTATTCTCCTCTCCAGAAGCCTACATCAATCATCTAAACACTTGTTTGTTTACTCACGGGCATACATTCCTAAGCAGAAAAAAAACATTCATTTCTATATGGAAGTGTACATTACCATGCAATATATTGAAACTGCATATTCAGCAATATACATTAATAAAACAAACCAGAAAAAATCGATTCCCTACTAAAATAGAACTCAATACATATTTTTTTTTCTAGACTGGGATCAATCCGTGGAAAACCATACTCAAGACTCGCCCTCCATACCCGACCCTCACTACCTTCTCAAGCTTGCCCGCACCACCATGCCGTTCGGAAAATACAAGGGACTGCTCCTGATCGATCTTCCCGAGCCCTATGTGGTATGGTTTTCACAGAAGGGATTTCCTAAAGGAGAGCTGGGAGACATGCTCAGAAGCGTTTACGAGATCAAGGTAAACGGACTCGAGTACCTGTTCAAGCCGCTGAAGAAGGGAAACAGGTAATTATTCCAAGCGGCCTTACAAAAAACAGATATCAGTTAAGCGCGTTTTCGAGACCATGAAAAACTTTATTCAATACACGATCGGTATTCCCTATTTGTGATGACAAAATTTCCGATTCCGAATTTTGTTCTTTTTTGCGTGTGTTTTCGAAAAGCAAAGCGGCAGTAGCGCACGTTTCGGTGCAGCGCAACCCGGGCTCGCGCTACGAAGCGCACATCAGGTTCCTGATAAACCGAGGCACGCGCTCCGAAGCGCACAGCTCGGCCTGTAGATTCCCGGGCCCGCGCTACGAAGCGCACCCCAGGAGACTAAGGAACGGAATGCGCGCTACCGGTGCACAAGCCGTAACTGCTACTACAGACGAAATTCCGGTTTAAAAGAATCCGATTCTCCGCCACAGAGTCCAGAACAGAGGAATTGATATCCGAATTTGGCCCCTGGCACCGGAAAAACCGAAAAATCCGCTAAACCTCTTTT
>JBKHHW010000022.1:0-32082 GCA_046538945.1 Chitinispirillaceae bacterium
GGCGGACCGGTCACAGCAGACTACCATGAAGTATGGCAAAAGGCATGCAGCTACATTCTGGAGGATTTCACCCCCAACAGAGCTATAGGAAGAATAAAGCAGTTTGGCGCCTACTACTCCCGCAATTTCTTCTTCGGACATCAGTTCTACGCCGCAATCCAGTCCTCCCCCGATATCCCAACCCTTCTGAAACGTGCTGACGAATTCCTCCTGAATGATCCCAGAGTGACCAAAGAGCCCTCTGTAATGGGAATATGATCCGAACAAAACCGGTTTTTCTCGACCTCACCCAACGCAAATTTTAATTTTCTTCTTCTCTAATCGAATCTTTTTTTCAATTTCTCCAGGAGTTCTCATGCGCATTCTTTCCGGAATCAAACCGTCAGGAACCATACACATCGGCAACTATCTGGGTATGATCAGGCCCATGGTGAAATCCCAGGACCGCGGAGAGCTGTTCTGCTTCATAGCCAACCTCCACAGCCTCACCACCCTTTTCGACGGTCAGAAAATGGCCGCCTACACCAGAGAGGCGATTCTGGATCTGCTTGCCCTGGGAATCGATCCGGAAAAGTCAGTGTTCTGGCTTCAGTCCGACGTCCCCGAGGTGGCCGAACTCACCTGGTACCTCAACAACATTACCCCGATAGGACTTCTGGAACGCTGCCATGCATTCAAGGATGCCACGGCCAAAAACATACCCGCCAACAACGGCCTATTCACCTACCCGGTACTCATGGCTGCAGATATCCTGCTCTATCAGAGCAATGTGGTGCCGGTGGGAAAGGACCAGAAACAGCACCTGGAGGTCACGCGCGATATTGCCGGAAAGTTCAACTCCACCTACGGCGAGGCGTTTACGATTCCCGAGCCGGAGATAACCGAGGAGATTGCGGTGATTCCCGGCACAGACGGGCAGAAGATGTCCAAGTCGTACGGCAACACGGTCGAGATCTTCGGTCCTGAAAAAGCGATCCGCAAAAAGATAATGAGCATAGTGACCGATCCCACCCCGGTCGAAGCGCCAAAGGATCCCGAAAAGAGTGTGATTTTCGCCATTTACAAACTTTTCGCCAGCAGTGAGCAGAGTCAGCAGATGGAGGAAAGGTTCCGTGCGGGCGGCTACGGATACGGAAGTGCCAAAAAGGAGCTTTTCGAGGTGCTGTGGAACTACTTTCTTCCTTTCCGGGAGAGGCGCGAGGAGTTGGAGAGGAACGTCGACTATATCGATCAGGTGCGCAGGGAGGGGGCTCTCAAGGCGCGGGAGGTTGCCGGGGCGACTCTGGGCAGGGTCCGGGAGCTGGTGGGGGTTCTCTGAGAGCCGGCGGGGCCCCGGAATGCCCCGGAGGTGAATAAGTGTTTCGGCGATTTTTCACCTCCGGGAAGGTCCGTAATTTGCTACTATCATCTCCCGTCATCGCCTCCATACACCTTGTACCGAAGGGAGTACCCATGTGCACCAAACCCCGCATCATCGTTCCCGCTGTCTTCTACCATGTTTACTCCAAAGGTGTTTTCGGTGAGGATATTTTCCCCACTGAGGAACTGAAAACCTTTTTTCTCAAAGAATTGGCAATCACACTTAAGAAGTTTTCCTTCACATGCTGCAGCTGGTCGCTGCAGAAGGATCATTATCATCTGGTGATCGAATCAAGCGAAATACCCATATCCAAATTCATGCAGCGGCTCAATTCCGTCTACGCTAAAAAATTCAACCGCGAGCGCGGTCGAGAGGGAGTGGTCTTCTTCAGGCGGTATGCGTCTATCATAACCGAAGAAACAGAGCTCAGGAAACTGATCCGATACGTTCATCTGAACCCGGTTCGTTGCGGTGTATGTACTCTTGAAGACTTGGATCAATACCAATGGTGTGGGCATCGATCAGTCATACAGGAGGGAAAAGATGAAATCCTGAACAGAAACTCTCTTCTGGATCAGTTTCCCGGCCCGGATCCGTTTGGTCAGTACAGGGATTATCTCTCTTCAGAAAACCCCAACTGTGAAAATGATGAAACAATCAGGAAAGTCAGAGATGCAAACAAAGGAAAGATGAGTGTTTTTAAGCCGGAATGCTGGGTGATCGGCAGTCCTGATTTCGTCAGAAAGGTTCTGGAACTAGACCGTTGCAGAAGAGCCCGTGTGCCCCGGCATTTTACATTCAATACGCCTTTGGAGAAGATTCATGGGGCGCTGCAACTCTGTTTTTTTTGTGAGAAGGAGGAATTGTTTCACCAGGGCAGGGTCAATCAGAAATCGACATCCCGTGAGCTCTTCGCATATTTGGGAGTCTGCTGTTATGATTTCCATGCCACTGAAATCGCCAGCTATCTGGGAGTTACCGGATCAGGAGTCTCCAGAATGGTTTCAAGATATGCACAAGTTGCCCAGCAGGAGTACCTGGTGAAATCAGTCCGCGGGTATTTGTAGTTGTTTCCTTCTGGTTCCTGACCGGTTCAGTTCAGTTCACTTCACACCGGAAGCATTTAGTGGAATGCTTTACTGGAATTGTATTGTCTCGTTATTGCGGTGAATCGACCGGCAGGTCTGATCTTTTTCTCCGCCCGGTTATATCTGATGGCAAATATTCCTGTATTTATCAAACAAAGTGGGCTGGTGTTCACTGACGACTCCTCAAAAAAGAATTTCTACGCCCCGGAGGTGAATTTCTGAATCCGCAATGATTCACCTCCGGGGAGCGTATCCCTTTGTTTACACCACCAGCTGCAGCACAAACCCTTTATGCTTGGAAAGGTCAATCAGAATAGGTCTTATTTTCTGATGATTTTTCGTTTCATACAAAATGATCTCTGGATTCTCCAGATTTTCCAGATTATCCCTCGCAACCACTCCAATATAGCCCACAAGCTGGGAAGTAGGAGCGTCAAGAATCCTGATCCGAGCTCCAACCGGATAAAGCGGCACAATGGAAACCAGGGTTTTGACTATTTCGGAATTGAGAATCCTCCCACCCTGAGTTATGATCTCCCGTATTGCCTCCTTGGGATTCATCTTTTCACCACTGCGTTTTCTCCCTGTAAGCAGGTCATCGTAGGTAGCCGCAACTGCTACAATCTCTGCAAAACGGTGTATCATGTGCTGCCGGCAGAAATCCTTGAGTGGTGGCCGATTGTCACCCTTTATTCTCTGCGGATATCCGCTGCCGTCCTGGCATTCGTGATGCTGGAGCGCCACGGCTGCGCTGGTTGCAGGAATCAAATGATTTTGAGAAAGCATCAGATGACCGAAAACCGTATGCTGCTTGTAGAGATCATACTCCTCCTCGCTCATCTCAGCTCTGCTTTTCCCAATAACATGCTTAGGAAGAGCAATAAGCCCCAGGTCAAAATTCAGTGCCCCGATCCCGAGCTGTTTCATCTCCTCATATGAGAATTTGTACTTTTTTCCGATGCAAAGGGAAATTATTGTCACATTCATGGCATGATTCAGAAGCTCCGGTTTGGTCTGCTGCATAGCCGAAAGGTTAAGCACCACCGAACCCTGATTCATTATTTCGTCTACAAACTGTTCAAGCGCCTTGGTCATTCCAGCTGTCATTATGAATTTGCTTAGAAAATGTCTGTTCTCTTTTACAATTTCCTTGACACGATCCTTACTGCGCTTTCTAAACTGCTGAAATGCATTATCAAGCTCTTTTGAAGACTCGTTCAGAGATTGACACATCTCCTTCTGAGCTTCCTCAGAAACAACCGACGTGGGCTTCACCTCCTCGGTACCTTCCGCGTCAATAAGCACATTGGTGTAACCCAGCTGCTTGAGCCTCGAACGGTATCTCTCTTTGATACGGAAGCCCGCTGCGAGAAGCAATTCACCAGAAGGCAGAAAGATTGACTCTCCCAGTACCATATCTTCATTCAAATCTTCAATATTGTACCTGACCAAGAATTACACCTCTCGATTGCCGATTCACCTTTTTTTCATAATTATACAGTTCTGAACCCGCACGGTAAACGTTTTTCCTAATTACATTTCTCTGATGGCCTGATTAAGTTTTTTCCCCGGAGATGAATCCGTGCTGGTTCAACAATGCACCTCTGGGGTAGCCTAAGTATTTGATATCAATTAAAATATTCAAAGTAGCCCTGATCTCAGACAAAGAAAGCTCATCAGCTGCCCGAAGATCAAAGATGAATATGCTAATCTCGAACTGTTCCGAGAAGAAAAGAAGCAGCACCAAAAGTTCATAAACTCAGTGAATAAGCTACCCCCTCCCCCAAAGGTGAATCCGTGCTGAATCAATTTTTCACCCCGGAGGTAGGTCTCCCCCGCCCCGGCATCATCCGGCCGAGTATGAATAAGCCTTAGGTACCGCCCTGATATAAAGATCATTATGCGAACTCTCATCCAGAACACCAGACACCCTGAAGTGACTCACTATCTCCGAACACTGTTCAGGTGTCACGATTATACTGCACCTCTCCCGTGCCGGAGATATTTCCTGTTTTTCGCCAGTCTGCATATGGCGGTATTCAGAAATCGTAGCCCCGGGCGCACCTGCACCCATGGCGATTTTCACATAATCCTCCCCTTCTCCCTCGTCACAGTGAAGAGCCAGTTCCTGAAGATTGATCATAAAACGCCTGTGGCGAGCACCTGTATAGGGGACACTCAGGCGTCTTCGACGCCACTCTGTGCCCCCCTTTATTTCATCCAGCGCCAGAACAACCTGCTCCATACTTGCTGCATGGCTCCGGGTTCCCTGGATCACCTTCATGTTGACCAAACCGCGACGGACCGGAAACTGGTAGATGAAACCTCTTCCGGGCTGATCCAGTTTCACACTCTCCACGATGATACTCATGATCTCTTCCGCTTCATAGCTGTTCACAACGAGAGTCACGATCTCCTTTTCGGCCGGTATGGTTATCCTCCACAAACCGAGTCTGTCTCTCAGACCCGCGCCCTGACCGAAGGTGACCGTCGGTACACACGATCCGGTTTCAAGGGCAACCCGGGAGACAAGATCCCCCATACCCCGAAGCACAATGCAGCATATACCCGTGAGCTGGGTCTGCATGCGAATTTTTTCTGCTGGCTGCAAAAGCTCTGTATTCTTGTCAATTCCACAGCTATCCCTGAGCACCTCCACAGTTTCGCTGTACACGGAACCGCTGCCGAACACGTTGAGTTTGAATTTTTCCGCCATGAGCTGAAGAGCCCGTTGCTCAAGCTCCGGGGTCACCAGAAAGGAAAGGACATCCACCGAGTTTGAACTGATCTGCTCTGTTCTGCGCATAATACTTGCCAAAAAGCCGCTGGTTTCCTTCAGCACGGCAGCTCGGCCGCTGATATGGCTTTGAACCTTCACACCGCATTCCGTAATTGTCTGCTGGGGAGGTTTATCCTGGAAATCCTTATTGACAACTGCGGTTATTCTGCAGGCTACATTTTTTTCATCCCGCACTGAAGGACTCTCCTTTCTTATTCCCCACCATTTCCGATGCGTAAGCTTTCTTTCTGTAGGTGACCACCACTCCCACAAACAGCACGGTAAGAATCGGCCAGACTGATGCAAGTGCAAGCATTCCGAACCCGTCAACAACTCCCATCTGACTTCCCACTCCCAATCCCATTGCCAGAACCAGCGGTACGGTAACCGGACCCGTTGTCACCCCGGCCGAATCCCAACCGATATTCACGTAGTCTTCCGATGATATGAACGTCAGAAACAGCACAAGAATGTAGGGTGGAACAATCAGATAGATAAGAGGAATGTCCCAGATGATTTTCACAATCCCGAATGCCAGCCCGATTCCCACACCGAGAGCAACTGTATGCATGATCGTGCTCTGTTTGAATGTACCCACTGTCAGCTCCTCCACCGTCAGCCCCAAAGCATTGAGTGCCGGTTCGGCGAACGTGGCCCCGTAGCCCATTACAAATGCAAATAGAATAAGTATGATCACTCCCATTCTTTCCCATATGGGTCCACGGGTAGGCACGTATTCATACTGTCGAGTTTCAGGATCGTAGTTCCGGGAACTGTACGGAAGCGGCTCGATCCGGCTGTCCTGCTTTAAATAGAAAAAGTGCTCCCGCTGCCCGTCAGGTGTGATGGCTGAATTAACAATAGAAGTGTCGAAATATCGGATCACCTGCAGTTTTTCCTCAAGTTCCACATTTCTAAATGTAGCAGGCAACACTCTCCCCACCTGATTCCCCAGTTGAGAAAGACCGAAATACATTCCGATATTGAAAAAGGTGATCCCGATGAAAGCGAACACGATTCCCGTAAGTATCACATCTGAACGCGCAAGTCTTTCTCTCAGAAACACTTTGAGTATGATAATCAGAAATAGAGTTAGCGGTACAATTGCCTGCAGTGCTACTCTCAAATTGTCCAGAATGATCTGCCAGATCATCCCGAGAGTGATCTCAGGAACTGAAAACGCATCGCCATTTTCGGAGACATCCGGATCACCCTGCTGAGCTTCACGCTCTACTAATTCGGGCCAGGGAGAAGGTAGCATTTGTGCCTCCCGGGGTGATACATTCTGTGCAACATACTCGACCAGATGCTCCTCAGAGTCAAACAGCCTAAGAACATCCGGGCGGTTTTCCTGTAAGACAAACCTCTCCACCGGCATCGGTTCCGGTACCCTGTCAAGGAAGGGAATACCCACGAGCTGAACGGTCAGAACCGGAAACAGAGAAGCCAGGGTGACAACTCCGAACCCCGAGGTGCCCAGTCCGGTTCCGCCTACAATACGGCACACTCCGATTCCGAGAGCGAGAACCAGGGGAACTGTTACCGGTCCGGTAGTCACTCCTCCACTGTCCCACGCGATGCCGACAAGATAGGCCATATTGGGATCAAGTGTTGACCAGATTGTCAGAATCAGAAGCAGAAGCATAAGTATGACCACAAACGGCTTTAGCGACAAGCTGTAAAGAAATCGGACCATCCCGAAGACAACCGCCAACCCTACCCCGACAGCAATGGCAAAGACAAGATAATCGGAATAGCGATTGAGAAGTAGAAAAAGAAGCGGCGCATCCCAGGCTTTCACAGCGGATCCGGCAGCCCGAAGAATACCGATTGCAGGTTCCGCAAGAGTAGCCACTATTCCTAAAAAGAAAGAAAATACAAGAACCAGGGGAAGCTTAGCTTTCCGGGGAAGCTTGATTCCGAGCAGTTCTCCCAGAGGCATGATCCCGAGAAAGAGCCCTTCCATGAAAAACATGAGCCCGAAAATGACCATCACCATGCCGAGGCTTACTGCGAGAGCGTTAGTCACACTGACGCGCAGGACCAGAGTCTGGAAAAAAAGAAGATAAAGAGTTATGAAGGTGACAGATTTGAGCTGGTTAAGAATTCTCTTTTTTACGTAGGGGACCAGCAGACTTATTCCCTGACTGACCGTGACCTTAATTTTTCCATGCTGGTTCATCCTCTTGTCACCGTCAGCCATCTATTCTCCAGGTTGCATTCAGGACCAGAAAAGGAAAAACGGGACATAAAAGCAAACCCGGTTTATTTGAGTGAACCGGGTTTGCTTTTCAAAATGTTGTTCTAATTGCTTTTACAACAGCGCAGTCCGATTTGAGGACGGGCAGCACCGCCGCCACCAGGTGTCATGGTCGAGCACTTGGAGAGCGGACCTCCCATAAGAGCCGGTTTTCCGCCCGGCTGTGATACCCACTCGAAGATATTTCCCACCATATCATTCACACCGTATTTACTTATACAGTTATGCCGGTGCCCGGACGGTTCCGCTTTGCGCGTACCTTCCGTATTGCACCTCTCCTTATCACGTGTGTTCCCGTAAGGAAAAGGAAAATCATCTTTTCCAGAGCAGGCCCACTTCCACTCTTCAGCTGTACAGAGTCTCTTTCCCTGCGATTCACATATCTTTTTCGCATCAGCATAGGAGATGTTTCCTTTGGGCAGAGATCCTTTGTCATTGGGATACTCGTATTTATCTATACATACTTTGAAAAAAGGACGGTCAGGCGCTCCGGGCGGAAGATCAACCAGAACCATGTCATCCGGACAGGCAAGCGGTTTAGCATACTTCTTGATAGGCTCCTCGAACTCGTTTCCGGAATGACGTACGATCTTCTGAACATTCACCCGTCCGACCTTCTTGCTTTTTCCGTCAATCGTAGTCAGCACAATCAACTGAGGACTCTCGTCTTTGATTCTGCCGTAGAAAACCAGATCCGGCCCCGGCCTGCCATACTCGTCCACCTTGGGATTCTTCACCACCACAGTATCGAAAGGCGGAACCATTTTCTTCTCTTCAGTTTTAACAACTTTTTTAGCTTTCTTTTCTCCTTCCGGAACCGTCCTGATCTTCTCTATCACTTTGCTGCTTATCGGAATAGTGGAACCATCCACATTCAGTTTGAGTATCTCAGGTTCAACAGAAGCGACAGCACCTCTGAAAAAAGTACCGTTTTTAAGCTTCACCTCGAGATCCACCTTCTTGAGAGAGACAGTTTTCAGATCTTCAAACGCAAGTGCCACAGATTTGTCTTTGCTGATCTTTTTTCTGGGCGCAACCAGCAGTTCGCTTGTGAGAATTAATGCCTTTCTGAAAGTATAGGGCTTCTTATCCACCGTTTCGAAGATAAGAGATGTATCATTTTTCGATTCCACAAACCCCACCAGTTCATCTCCGGTGGTAAGCACCATCCTGTATTTGCCTCCCACAAGAATCTTCCGGTACTCCCCCTGATCTCCGGGGACTGCGGAGTCTGCCGAAGAGGATACTGTGCGCCCAGCGGCAAAACTGTCCTTGTTTTCCGCCCACCACTGTTTCCAGGCCTGCGGATCGGTCCCCAGGTTCTCACCCGTTATTTTCGAAAGCGCACAGGCACCGACATGAAAAGTAAGGGTAATCTGGATGTCCACTGTAGCTCTCCGTATCGAACCACCGGCACCAACTGTCTTATCCAATATTTTGATTTTCTGGTTGGACTCTATGAAATTTTCACAAAAACTCATGGAATTGTAGTCAAGAAAAGGCGAGGAAAGGACAAATTTATTCTTTTCACTCATTACATAAGTACTTACCCAGTCTTCGAATGTTCCTTCACCTGCATACTGAGCACCATTGATTGTGGATACATGTATCCCATGACAGAACGTCTCCATCAACACCGGTATGGCACCGGATGAAGCAGCCCCGAGTTCTCCCAAAGTGATATGCGCCTTGAAACTTTTTATGGCACTTTCACGATCTGTAGTCCCGTTTACGGGCTGACCGTTCTGGGTGAAGGCCTGCAGAGCTTCCGGAGAATAGTATACCACAGGCCCCTTCTTAATAGCATTTGTCATTCTGGTAAGGAGATCGCTTTCATCCGACCATGCCTGGTCCAGAAAAATGAATGTAATCATGGCTACAAACCAGGATATCTTCCTAAACTTTATCACCAACGCCCTCCTTGATGTTTTTTGCCGAATCACTTATAAGTATGCAATAAATCCATACAGATTTCATCACTGGATTCTGCTTTTTCAGCGGTACTACATAAAATACGTGTATGAGCCGACGGGCGCAACTTGCAGGCTACCAAAGCTTTAAAAACGGAAGATGCGAAAGACACACAGAAAACTAAAGGTCTGAAACAGATTTCGGAAGTGCTGTTTTTCCTATAAACAAAGCATAAAAACAGTGTCCCAGCTCCACCAGAAACTCAACCCTGGACAAGGTTGTAGTTCCAGTCATGCATGACCGGCTGGAAGCCTGACGAAAGCAGATCATGTTTCATCTGCTCAACAGAGCGGGTATCTGCGATCTCGAACTGGGATTCGGAGGGATTGTCGCTGTGACCGCCAACTGAGGTCGATACGCCGGCGGAAACTTTGGTAGGTCCCATAGGCAGTACTGCATTTCTGAACTCAAGTGACTCCCGGGTGGAAACGGTAATACCCGAATGAGGCATAAATATTCTGTATGCCGTCATGAACTGGACAAACATTCTGTCAGTGACACTGTAATCGGGTTTGAATTCGCCGGCGAGCGGCCTGATACGCGGAAAGGATACCGACACCTCAGCGGAGGGGAACCTGCTCTGAAGATATCGGGCATGAAGTGCGGTGAAAAACGTTTCTCTGCGAGGCTCGGCAAGCCCCAGAAGTGCACCGACGGTAATGGCCCGTATATTCTGCTCCCCTCCCCTCTCAGGGGCTTCAAGGCGGAAGAGATAATCCTGCTTGGGACCGCCTCTGTGGAGTTTTCTGTAGAGGTTCTCATCATAGGTTTCCTGATATATGGTCAGCCCGTCAACCCCACATTGAGCAAGTTCCCTGTAGCCCTCACTGCCAAGAGCATAAATCTCCACTGAAATGGAGGAAAAGTATTCCTTCAGAACCGTTACGCTTTCCTTAAGATAATCCAGTGTGGCAACCCTGGGAGACTCACCCGTGAGTACGAGTATATGCCGTATACCCTTTCTGGCAATCCGCTCAGCTTCCCGGCGCACCTCTTCGACCGACAAATGACGACGCTTGATTCTGTGCTGGCGGGCAAAGGAGCAGTAAGCGCACACATTCTCACACACATTGGAAATGTAAAGAGGCGTGAAAAGAAATATCACATTCCCGAAATGGGATCTGGTAAGATCCCGGGCTCTGCACGCCATATCCTCCAGAAAAGAAACGGCGGCATCGGAAAGCAGGGCCAAAAAATCAAGCTCATCTATCCGGCTCTTGCCCAGAATTTTCTTTACTCTGTCCGGAGTGACCGAGGTACAGTAAGCACCAACATCGAAGGACTCATACTGTTTTACAATTTCATAAAAGGACATTTTCTCAGGACCCGAGAAAACCGGTTAGAGGGGACGATGCCTGTGCGGTTCTGGAGGTCCCGGCCATCCCGGCAAGGTAAGCAAGACGTCCCGCTTTGACTGCGTGCTTGAAAGCCCGGGCCATCGCGACAGGATCTTCACTGGTGGCGATTGCGGTATTGAGCAAAACGGCGTCCACGCCCAGTTCCATTGCCTGAGCGGCATGGGAGGGCTTGCCGATACCCGCATCAACTATCACCGGCACGTCAATTTCCGCCACTATGATTTCCACCAGTTCAAGAGTCTTGAGCCCCCTGTTGGACCCGATCGGCGAACCCAGGGGCATCACCGCAGCCGCTCCGGCTTTTACCAGACGACGCGCCGTGTAAAGGTCAGGGCACATATAGGGAAGCACGATAAAACCCTCGTTGGCAAGCACCTCAGTCGCTTTGACTGTTTCAGTGTTGTCGGGCAGCAGGTATATATTGTCTGAAATCACTTCTATTTTAATCCAGTCGCCACAGCCCATGGCTTTGGACAATCTGGCGATCCTCACCGCCTCCTCGGCCGTTCTGGCGCCCGAGGTATTGGGCAGCAGGACCTTGCCTTCCGGTATATGCTCAAGTATACCTTCCTGAGGCTTGTCAAGGTCCACCCGGCGCAATGCAACCGTGATTATGTCGCATTCAGCCGCATCGAGAACACCTTTGATGATCCGGTCATCGCTGTATTTCCCCGAACCGGTGATAAGCCTGGAGCGGACCTTCACTCCTCCAATAACCAGTTCGTCATTATTTGTATCGACCATACTCATCCTCCTCCGACAAAGCGAAGCACCTCAACCGAATCACCTTCCTCAAGCACGGCGTCTCCGTACTGTGCCCGGTCAAGAACACTGCCGTTGAGCTCGACAACCACATGGGAGGGTTCGATCGAACGGGATGTCAAAAAATCAAGCACAGAGGAACCGGTCCGAACCTGCTGGACGGTTCCGTTTATTTTTATGTCAATTGTCATTTCTTCTTTGCTTCTTTGGCTTTCTCGACTTCCTTGTTGTACACGTGCTGCCCCGGCGGCACCGGCTGAGTTATCCAGGTGTTTCCCCCGATTATCGCCCCTTTGCCGATAACAGTCCTGCCACCCAAAATCGTTGCATTGGCGTAGATAATCACATCATCCTCAATATCAGGATGGCGCTTCTGACCGGTCCGGGGGTTCCCCTCCTTGTCAAAAGGCGACAGCGCACCCAGCGTGACTCCCTGATATATCTTCACGTTACTTCCGATCCGGCATGTCTCGCCTATTACGACACCCGTTCCATGATCAATGAAGAAACGGGGTCCGATTTCCGCACCGGGATGAATATCTATGCCGGTACGCGAATGCGCCCGCTCTGAAAGGATTCTGGGGATGATCGGAACGTCAAGCCCGTAGAGCTGATGGGCTATTCTGTAGGTGGCAATGGCCTCCACACAAGGATAACTCAGGATTATTTCATCCGTGAAACGCGCGGCAGGATCTCCCGCCTGAGCCGCCTTGATATCCTCTATCAGAGTCGCTCTGATTCCGGGAAGTGATTCGATCAGACTCACAAGCGACCTCTGCGACCGGTCTTCACAATTGCAGTTCCTGCAGTTGTCCTTCCGGCAGCGGTACTTGAAAACCTCCCGTATGTGCTTTCCAAGCCGGAAACTGATATGCCGCAGCATATCGGCCAGAAAGAAATTCATGTCACCGCGGGTAATCTTCTGTTTGCTGTAGTAGCCGGGGAAGAGAACCGCGAGGATATCATCCAGAATTTCGTATATGTCATTTCTGCCCGCCAGATCCAGCCCGTCTTCCAATTGACTGTCGGGGCTGTTTTGAAGGTCACTCTCCAGTTTATCGACAATATCGGGCAGTTTCTCATTCATCCACTGAGTTAAATTCATCTGTTCCCTCTTTTGATGATCTCAGTACGAAGTGGTCTCATGAATAAATTTGATCCACTGGGAGAAAAATTCGATTCGGTGCGACCTCCAGGTGTTGACCGGGTTCTTAAGATCCAGATTCGCAGGAGGACTCACGTCCTTGCGCCCCTTTTTCATATCGCGCACATATTCTTCCACAAGCCTCCTGGGCTCATATTCCGGATGCCCCAAATGAATCAGAAAACGCTGGTCCGTACTTTCAAATATTGTGTAACCGGCATCCTTCGAGTGAGCCAGAAGATGAACATTTCCCTTATCCCGTTCAAGTTCCAGAGTGTCATCGGAAATCCCCGAGTGACGGCTCTGCGCACACCAGAACACATCATCCATCTCACCAGTCACCCTGTGATTGCGGTCAAGATTGGTGGTCTCGTAAACTCCGAACAGTTTCTTTTCAAACACCACCTTGTCTATTCCCAGAAACTTAGCCAGCGCCAGGCCGCCCCAGCAGATTCCAAGTGTCGATGCCACATTGTTGCGGGCATACTTGAGAATCCTCTTGACCTCTTCCCAGTAGTTGACCTCTTCAAAGGGTATTTCCTCCACCGGTGCACCGGTTACGATAAGCCCGTCCAGATTCTGCTTGGAAACAGCTTCCTCGAAAGATATATACAGCTTCTCCAGGTGTGACCGGTCACTGCTGTTGTACTGATGAGTTTTCAACCGGATCCACACCGGTTCGATCTGAAGCACCGAGCGGCCGAGAGGATGAAGAAGACTGAATTCATAGGTCTCCGCTTTGGGCATGATGTTAAGAATACCGATTCTCAAAGCCCTGATGTCCTCCCTTAGCGCCTCTTCAAAAGAGATACACTGAACCTTGCTGCTCTCCAGAGCACTGATCCCGTGGTAATCCTTGGGTACTACAATGGTCATTTGCTAAAACCTCTGAATATCTTTCTAAAAAGGCTTACATTACCGGACTGCTTGCCGTGGAGGGTAAAAAATAATAAAAACTCACGTATTCAAGGGACTCAATCTAAACAATATCCCAATTTAACCACTTAATTTCCCCATCATTCTCCCATATGACCGGTTTCAGATGAAAGTACGTCCTTTCAAGTCGTTTGTTTTAGCCCCGAAACATGGTAATTTGTATATTATTCTGGCTGCTGAAAATTTGAGTTTCCTTTGTGGCCGGTCCTGAGTTAATTTCCTTCCGTCATCGAAGCCATACTATCCAAGTTACAGAAGAGGTGAACCATGGGAATTTCCAGAGATGAAATCATCGATTTGGCATCCAGATACACTCCAGGTGAAGAAATCACGGATTTTACCTTCGAAGGAGACGTGTTCTCACTTCTGATAAGAGAGGTTCCCCAGGACAAAGTTCTTTCAGAGGAAGAGGGCTGGAGTTTCAGCGGATACGGGATCTGTTTCGGTTACAGCATTGACCAGGAAGCAAAACCTGCTGGAAAATGGCTCTGGATGCACTTTGCAAGCCTGCAGGACTTCCCCCCGGTTTCTCAGGTGATCCGGCTCCAACCCCCTCATGTGGTCAAAGGACGCTTCCAGAACCCGGAGAGAACCCATGAAATCAGAATACTCAAAGTGAACTTCTCAAACGCTCTCTCGCAAGCAGAAACTCCGGAAAACAAAAAAGAGGCTCCGGAACAGGTTCAGAAACAGGAACGCGGCAAAATAGTCCAGTTCAGGAAAAAGGGATCCGGGAAAAAATAACCGCTTTTGAGGTAACTCATTGGATTCAAACGGCAAATCGTTATTGCCCCGGAGGTGAAAAAATCTTTCTCACCTCCGGGGCTTTTCATTCTCCTCACGAAAAAAGCCCCCGGAAAGGGGGCTTTTTCGGAATTCTACAAACCCTCAACCCAGCTCTACCGGAAGAACTTCTCCGAAAAGTGAGGATCATTCTCATAGACAAGCTTCTTGATCTTAGCCTTGGGAGTAGGAAAGCTCAGCCTGATTTCCATCTCCTTTTCCTGTTCCAGAAAATCAGGTGTGATCTTGGATGCACGTGCCTTGTACTTCTTGCCGTTCACATCGACCAGAGCGAAATCCGTCGCTTTCATGCGGAGAGGATTATAAGAATAGTTATACATATGTATAATAGCATTGGTATTTGCACCCCGTTTCTGAATAGCAGGAACCGCAATCAGGATATCATACTCGTCAACTTCGTCGAAAACAACCGAGTCGGAATAGTTTTCAATTACCGAAACGAAAGCCGAGTAGGTACCCAAATTCGCTTTTCTGACATCGCTCAGAAGTTTCTGGGCATCTTCGAAGGTGGAATCGAAATGCAGGGCCACTTTAGTGTAGTATTCGGCCCGGATCAACGCATCGGTATTTTCCTTGTCCTTCTTTCCCTGCTCGTATTCGTACTTGGCCATTTCGAAATTTTCTTCAGCCACTTTCTTCACCACATCTGAGCGTTTTGCCTTGAAGGGTGCAGGGTCGCTGGCCTTCTCGATAGCCCTGTCAATATACCTGAGAGCATCATCGTACTTTTCATTGGATGAGCTGGTATCGGCCATCTGAACCAGAAATGCGGCATACTGCTGACGAAGTTCTGGTGCGACTTCAGGAGTAAGATGGTCCTCGATGTCATCCATCAGAAGCGGAATGGCATCCATCTGGGAATTGCCTTCATCCAGAACCAATTTGGCACGGACAACGCACATTTCAAGGAAACGGTTGCGCAGTTTGATGCTGACCTTTTCCGGATCTGCCTTCACCGCCTTACGGTAGTTGATGTAAGCGGTCTTAAGCTGGGTACGCCTTTGGCTTCCCTGAGCCTTTTTGGCAATACTGTACGCCCTGTCACCTGCCGCTTCCTCGGAGGAAGTGCAGGAGATCATCATCATCAAAACGCTTAAGCCAACAAGAAGCCGTCCAACTACTTTCATGAACTCCTCCATTTTCAGGATTTATTGTTGTGAATGATTACAATACCAAATCAATTCTAAAGATGCATTCTCACCTAAGGCACTGTCAACTGTTTAGTTTCATAAGCCAGTATTATTGAATAGGTACCAATGAACAGCTCCAGGTTCAGTTATTGTTCATTTATTTCACTTTTTAATGGTGTCTCTCTTTTTAGGGTACAGACAAATCACTTATTTTGATCCAATCTGAAAGAGAAAATCTGAAGCAGTTGGAAGAGATACAACAATGAAAAAAAAAGTTCCGGATATCCAGTTCGAGGCGGCACTACATATTGTAAGCACCCTGGTCAGGCACGGCTTTCAGGCCTTTTTTGCAGGCGGATGGGTCAGGGATTACATAATGGAAAAGCAGAACAGAGGTGATGTGGACATTGCAACGAATGCAACTCCCCAGACCATTGCGAGAGTTTTCCCCCAGACCATCGGGGTGGGAGAACAGTTCGGAGTGATGATTGTGGTGGAGGAAGGAATTCCCTTCGAGGTTGCAACATTCCGCTCCGATGTGGGAATAAAAGACGGCCGTCACCCCGAACAGGTCGTATTCACAGACCCCCGAACGGATGCTCTGCGCAGGGACTTCACCATAAACGGCATGTTCTTCAACCCTTTCACAAAAGAGGTGATCGATTATACCGGAGGTAGAAAAGACATTGAGAGAGGGATCATACGTGCGATAGGAAATCCCGCTCAGCGGTTCAGTGAGGATTATCTGCGGATGATAAGAGCAGTACGTTTCGCCGCCCGGTTCGATTTCAAGATTGAAGAAGACACATACCAGGCGCTCAAACTCAAGGCAGAAAAGATCAAATCAGTTTCCCCCGAACGCATTTTCGCGGAAATGGAAAAAATGCTCAGGCAGCCCCATCCCGACCGAGCTCTGGAGCTTTTGCACGATTCGGGGCTGCTGAAGCAGTTTCTTCCCGAAGCCGAGGATTTGTGTGGCATCGAGCAGCCTCCTGAGTTTCACCCCGAGGGCGACGTTTTCACCCATACGGTAAAAGCTCTGGATTTCATGCCCGAGAATCCCTCCCAGCCTCTGGCCTGGTCGGTGCTTCTTCACGATATCGGAAAGCCCCCCACCATGACCGTAAGCGATCGCATCCGTTTCAACAACCACGCCCACGTAGGTGCGCAGATGAGCGTGAATATTCTCAAGAGGCTCAGAGCACCCAATGCTCTGGTCGAAGCGGTCTCGTCTATGGTGGGAAATCATATGAATTTCGTAAACGTTCCCAAAATGCGCCTCTCGACTCTGAAACGCTTTCTTTCCCGCCCCACGATTCACGACGAACTCGAACTTCACCGGGCGGACTGTCTGGCAAGTCACGGTGATCTTCAGAACTACTATTTCCTGAAAACAAGGCTTGGGGAACTGAAAGCGGAGCAGATCAAACCCCGTGCGTTTCTATCCGGAAAGGACCTGATTGACCTGGGGTTCAGGCCCGGACCGCTTTTCGGCAAGATTTTAAGCGACATCTACGATCTTCAGCTGGAAGACCAGATCAGCACCCGGGAAGAAGCCGTCCAAGCGGTTCAGAAAAGGTGGATGAAATAGAGGCCCGGGTCTTTACCGGAAAGTGAAAATATTGGGGATCCGTTAATCGAAATTATCCTTGTTGGAAAATAGCCCATCTATTATTTTTTTATGATTACAAAGCTTGGCGACTCGACGGGCATTTTCAGAGCCCGTTTTTGTTTTGTGCACCCTTTTCTCCTGAAAAAGAGTTGAAATGTCATCAGTTGAGCAGATAAGACCTGTTGTCGAATCGAAAATCGAAGAGCTTGGGTTCGAGCTTTTCGATATGCGTTTTTTCGGCGCCGGCTCCCGCTCGATTCTGCGCATAACGGTTGACCACCCCGAAGGGGTTTCCATCAGAGACTGCGAGAGGGTAAGCAGGGAAGTGTCGCTCTTGCTTGACGAAGAAAACTTCATGGGTGATAAGCCCTACAGTCTGGAAGTATCCTCCCCCGGTATAGACAGGCCTCTGAAGACGGAGCGGGATTTCCGCAGGGTCACGGGCCGGTTTGTTGTTGTGCACCTTGCCCAGGGAGTGGAGGGGAAGAAGACTGTGAGGGGTAAAGTTTTGAGTTGCGAGGACAACAAACTCGCAGTGGAAGTCGAACACAATACGGTTATTATTCCTCTTTGCGATATCTACAGCGGCAAAGAGGAGATCCGATTCAAGTAACGCGGAAGGATTCTGGTCGAGATGAAAAAGAAGAGCAGAAATGAGGCACTCAAAGCAATGGATATCGTGACCTCGCTCGGTGCGGTGACGAAGGAAAAAAGCATCAGCATGGACCTGGTACTTGACACGCTGAAAGACGCTCTGTCGACCGCCGCAAAGAAGTACCTCGGCAAACCAATCAACGTGGAAGTCAAAGTTGATAAGGAGAAGGGCTCCATTGAAGTCTACACCCGCCAGGTGGTTGTGGAGGAGGTTGAGGATCTGGAGAATGAGATCTCCATCGAAGAAGCCAGGGAAATGGATGAGGAGCTTGAGATCGGCGACGAGCTGATACAGGATCTGGACATAGACCTGTTCGGCCGCACTGCGATCCAGACTGCCAAACAGGTAATTATCCAGAGAGTGCGCGAAGCTGAACGGGAAAAGATCTTCGCCGACTACAGCGAGAGAATAGGCGAGCTTGTCACCGGAACAGTCCAGCAGATCGAGAAGGGCAACATCCTGGTGAATCTCGGCCGCACGGAAGCACTGCTGCCCTACAGAGAGCAGATCCGCAAGGAACACTACCATCAGGGGCAGAATGTGCGGGCCTGCATTGCCGAAGTCAAGAACAACACCAAAGGACCGCAGGTCATCATCTCCAGAACCAGTCCCGAATTTCTCGCCCGGCTGTTTGAACTGGAGGTTCCCGAAATTTATGACAAGACCGTGCGTATTGTGAAAGTCGTCCGCGATCCGGGACACCGCTCCAAAATCGCCGTTACCACTCTGGACAGCAGAGTCGACCCGGTTGGTGCCTGCGTGGGCATGAGAGGAAACAGGGTACAGGCGATTGTCCGCGAGCTATCAAACGAGAGAATCGACATCATCAACTGGACCGAAGAGACGTCTCTTCTTGTCAGGAGAGTGTTCTCCCCTGCCGAAGTCAAGAGAGTCATACCCGTGGGTGAACACAAGATCGTGGTGGTCATAAGCGAGGACGACCTTGCCCAGGCGATCGGGCGCGAAGGGCAGAACATCCGACTCGCCTCCAAAATGCTTGACCGGGAAATTGATGTGTTCGGAGATGAAGAGTTCGCCAGCCTGACCGATGAGCAGCGCGCGGCGGCTCTGAGTGAAACTCCCGTAGGAGCTCAGCCTGAAGTTCAGGAGGAAGAGGAAACGACGATACCTGTATCCGATACTGAAGAGGGCGACGTCACCTATGACGAGACCTATGATAAAATGCGGGAAGAAGCAAAAGGAGAACTTGTCCCGGAAAACAACAATGAAGAAAATCCTATTCAGCATGACATAATGAACAGTGCTGTTCAGTCCCTGTCTGAATCGGATAAAGATTCCGAAGACGCCATCGATAATGCTAGTGAAAACAAGGAAGGCAATGAAGCCGGCTCTTCCTTGTGATCTCCACCAGCGGACGTGTATCAGAAGCGGTGGAAAGTGAAATGAATTTGCGGATCCCGCTGGCGGTTTCAAACATTTGGATTCTGGAATACCTGTAAGAGCTTCCCGGCAATGTCTGGGTGTTCTTCAAATACCAGACTCGCCGGCAGTCAAGAATTGAGAGGTTAGGACATGGCTAAAGAAAAAGTCTACAAACTCGCACAGGAGTTCAAAGTCTCCAGCGAAGCTCTGGTGCAGATGCTCCGCGGAATGGGCATTCCAGTCAAGAGTCACATGAGCACGGTTGATGAGGAGCTGCGGGATGAAATCAAAAAGAAATTCGAGCAGGAAAGAGCGGAGATAAAGAAGGAATACGAGCGCAAAAAGCAGATGCTTGCCAAAGCCAGAGAAGAACTGGTGTCCAGTGAGGAGACCACCTCCCAGGCACCTGCAGCTGCGGAAAAAAAGCCCTCTGAACCTGCCGCACCCAAAGCGGAAGCCGCAAAAGAGAGTTCGAAACCCGAAGCCAGGAAGGCCCCATCCAGAACAGAAGCCAGACCGCAGAGGTCAAAAGGCCCCATCCGCAAATACCACGAGCGGGAATCCTGGGCCAAGGGGACGTATACTCCACCCGCTCCTCCAACAGCTCCCTCGGGTGCTGCCGAAGTTCCCCCCTCTCCCACTCCGGCACCCAGCAAGGAAGGAGAAAAGGGCGGCAAGAAGGATAAGTACAAGAAAAAAGGGAAACACAGAAACGAGCGCCCTGAGATAAAGGAAGTCGAACTGAAGGCCAATGTAAAGAAAACGTTGGCAAAGATCGGCTCCGGAGCCTCCAAGAAGAAGTACAAAAAGGAAGCCGGTATCAAAGAGGAGGAACTCGCCACTGAAAAGAAAATACTCAATGTGGCTGAATTTGTAACCGCAAACGAGCTGGCCAACATGATGAATGTGGGGCCCAATGATGTGATTGCGAAGTGCCTCGAGCTGGGAATGCTTGTCACCATCAACCAGCGCCTTGATTTCGAGACGATCGAGCTGCTGGTGGACGAGTTCGGCTATACTGCACAACTTATGGATGAGTACGCGCCCGAAGATGAGTTTGAAAACGTGGAGGAGGAAGGAGGAACTCCGGTTCCCAGAGCTCCGGTAGTGACCGTCATGGGTCATGTCGACCACGGGAAAACCTCACTGCTTGATTATATCAGAAAAACCAATGTCATTTCCGGAGAGGCCGGCGGTATTACACAGCATATCGCCGCCTACGAGGTCAGAACCCCTAACGGACCGGTCACGTTTCTCGACACTCCGGGACATGAGGCTTTTACCGCCATGCGTGCCAGAGGTTCCCTGATCACCGATGTGATTGTTCTGGTTATAGCCGCGGATTCAGGAGTTATGCCTCAGACAAGAGAAGCAATAGACCACGCAAAAGCAGCTAACGTTCCCCTGGTGATTGCAATAAACAAAGTTGACCTGCCTACCGCCAACATCGACAAAATCAAAGGCGAACTTGCCAATTACAATGTTGTGGTTGAAGACTACGGAGGTCAGACCTCAAGTGTCGAGATCTCGGCCAAAACCGGTAAAGGTGTTGACAAGCTTCTTGAGGTTCTGGCTTTGGAAACAGAAATCCTTGAACTCCAGGCTATTCCCGAAGGGAAGGCTCAGGGAGTGGTGATCGAGGCCGAACTCGACAAGGGTAAAGGACCCATTGCCACCATTCTGATTCAGAAGGGGACTCTTAAAAAGGGAGACGCCTTTGTTACCGGAATCCATCACGGACGAGTAAGAGAACTCTACAATGAAAGAGGCCTGGCTGTGGATCAGGCAAGACCGGGTCAGCCGGTTCTTGTTCTGGGACTGACAGGTACTCCCCAGGCTGGTGATTCATTCAGGGTTGTCGACGAGGAAAAGGAAGCGCGTGAGATCAGCGGAAGACGCCGTCTGGCTCAGAAAGAGCGCGAGATGCGCAGAATCAACTCGGTTTCACTCGATCACCTCTACGAGCAGATTCAGGCCGGAAACGTCCAGAATCTCAATCTCATCATCAAAGGTGACGTGGACGGATCCGTGGAGGCCCTTGCTGCTTCCCTTGAAAAGCTTAGCACACCGGAAATCAAGGTGAGGGTGATACACAAAAGTGTCGGAGCCATAAAGGAAACAGATATCATGCTGGCATCCGCATCCAACGCGCTTATCATCGGCTTTCACCTCAGTCCCAACACCAAGATCAGAGATCTTGCCAAAAGCGAAGGCGTCGAAATAAGAATTTACCGGGTGATCTACGAGGCGGTTGACGACGTGCACCTGGCGATGGAAGGTATGCTCAAGCCTGAGATCAAGGAGAATGTTCTGGCCGAGGTAGAAATCCGCAAGGTCTTCAAAGTCTCCAAAATCGGAACTATAGCAGGCTGCATGGTAGAGTCGGGTACAGTTGTACGCGGAGCAAAGGCGAGACTTATCAGAGACGATCTGGAGATTGCCGAAACCAAAATTGGCAGCCTCAAGCGTCTGCAGGAGGATGTCAAAGAAGTCAATTCCGGCTACGAATGCGGCATTATGCTTGAACGCGTGTCCGATTACAGGGAAGGCGACCGGATAGTCACCTTCGAAGAAGTTGAAATAGCCAGAAAGTTAACCAGGTGAACTGCCCCGCAAGGGTCAGTTTCACCTTTTTGAGGTAAAGAATGCCCGCACCACAATGGCACAACGAGCGACTCCGCGGAGTGCTGCTCAGGGAAATAGGGATGGTCATCGCACATGAAGTGCGCGACCCCCGCATTCCCCCGGTGGTAACTGTCACAGAAGTGAAGCTTGCCCAGGATAACAGAAACGCCACGGTTTTTATCAGCATCCTGGGAGAGGACGAGGAGAAAGAGAACGCTGTTGACGCTTTGAACAAAGCAGCATCTTTCATACAAAGAACTGTAGCTGCCAAAGTTGTCATGAAGCATTTCCCCCATCTCTACTTCAAGCTTGACAACACCATAGAAAGAAGTCAGCATCTGAATGAGCTGTTCAAAGAAATTCAAGATGATCTGGGAAAAACTGAATAAAATAATAGAATCCAACACCTCCTTTCTGATCTCCAGTCACATGAGCCAGGACGGCGACTGTGTCGGCTCGCAACTTGCCTTCTACTGGTATCTTCAAAAACAGGGAAAAGAGGTGGAAATTTTCTGCGTTGACCCCCTGCCCGACAAGTTCGTGTTTCTCAAGAACTCCGAGAGGGTCAGCCACAAACGCCCCGATCGCACATTCGACGTGCTCATGATCCTAGACTGCTCCAATCCAAAGCGACTGGGTTGGGACGGTCAGAGTGAAATCGCAAACACGATCATCAACATAGACCATCACCGGGACAACACCAGTTTCGGAGAAGTCAACCACATCGACACCAGGGCAGCTGCAACCGGGGAAATTATCTACTCCTTTTTCCAGGATAACGAAGTCGACATTCCCGACTATGTGGCGGAAGCGCTTTACGCTGCAATAATGACCGATACGGGCGGATTCCGGTTTTCAAACACCTCAAGCAGGGTGCTGCGCATCTGTGCGGAACTTGCCGACAAGGGTGCTGACTGCGCCAATATTTACGAAAAGGTCTACGCCTCCCATACGCAGCATGCCCTCACCCTCCAGGCCCGCATCTGGTCCACCCTCAATTTTCATCTGAACGGGAAAGTTTGCAGTATGGATATGCCGCTTTCACTTCTTGCGCAGATCGGGGCCCAATACAGTGATTCGGAGGGAATGGCCGATCACACTATTACCGCAACGGGAGTGGAAGTGGGGATCCTCACCAAGCACTCCCCCACCGAAACTCATTTCAGCCTCCGGTCGAGAGGCAGAATCGATGTGGGACGGGTGGCGCAGATGATTACGGGTGGCGGCGGTCACAGCTGTGCTGCAGGCTGCACAATCAAGCTCCCCTATAAAGAAGCGATGCATCAGATGCTTTCCATTCTGGAGAAGGAGCTTACGTAGAGCTTGGAAGGTTTTCTCTGCATTGACAAACCGCTTGGTCCCTCCTCTTTTGCAGTAACATCGGCTGTAAGGAAAAGACTGAACCTGAAAAAAACGGGTCATGTGGGAACTCTCGACCCGATGGCATCCGGACTTCTCGTGGTTGCACTCGGAGAGAGTACCCGCCTTATTCAGTACCTGCCTTCCGAACCGAAAGAATACCTGTTCTCAATCAGATTCGGAGTGATCACCGATACCCTGGATTCGGAAGGGAAGATAACAAACACCTGCGATAAATACCCCGGTAAAGAACAGATAGAAGATGTGCTGTCATCCTTTACCGGAGAACAGCAGCAGACTCCTCCCCTTTTTTCGGCTGTGAAAATCGCCGGCACACCGGCCTACAAGCTTGCCAGAAAGGGCAAAGATATCGCCCTGAAATCACGCACTGTCACAATCCACTCTCTGAAACTGACCGGGCATGACTTTGCGGAGCACACGGCCGATTTTTCCCTCACCTGCTCTTCCGGTACCTATGTGCGGTCACTTGCAAGAGATATGGCCCGGGAACTTGGCACCCTCGGTCACATAGTAAAACTGCGGCGCACAGGTGTGGGTGTTTTCAGCCTGAAGGATGCTGTTGATTTCGCCGGTTTAGACAATGCCCGAAACTATATTATCAGTACCCGGAACGTGTTCGGGGATGACGTGAAAGTCACGGTGGATGAGGACCAGAAGAACAGTCTGCACTTCGGAAAGGATATCGAAATTCCGCACGGAGAGAAAGAGCTGCTGTTTGCATTTGATACTGCAGGGTATCCCGCTGCCGTACTCCGACGAGTAGAAAACTCGCGCTACCACCCCGACAAGGTATTCCACAACGCAACCCAATAGAGGCATATGAAGATAATCGGTCTTCAGGATTCTCTCCCCTCCTCGGAAAAGAGTGTTGTCACAGTCGGCAATTTTGACGGTGTCCACCGGGGGCACACCTTTCTTATAAGGCAAATCACCCGCCTGGCACAGGAGAAGGGGCTCAGAAGCGTAGTGGTCACGTTTGATCCCCATACCCGGTCGGTGGTCTACCCGGAGCTTTACCAGATGATTCTGACCACCTTTGAGGAAAAAGCATCTCTCATAAGTGATCTGGGAGTGGATTACCTCCTGCGGATTCCGTTCAACGAGGAGTTCCGCGGACTCAGCGCCGAACAGTTTTTGGAACGAATATTGATTAATAAGCTTCATGTTTCGGACTGGATGATGGGTGAAGGGCATTCAGTTGGAAAAGACCGCGCCGGGGGAAAGAAATTTTTGCACTCGGTAACCGGCAAATATCATATTAACGTGTTTACTGCAGATCTGGATACCGAAAGTGAAACCGTAATTTCATCGACTCAGATCCGCAAGCTGATTGTAGAGGGGCGCATTGCCGATGCCGTGGCGATGCTGGGACATCCCTACCTGATCTCGGCCGAGCGTACGGAAGGTATGAAAATCGGCACCAGGCTGGGCTACCCGACTCTCAATTTCAAAAAGCCGTCTTCGCAAAAAGTGATCCCCCCGGCAGGTGTGTATGCCGCGGAACTGGAACTGAGAGGAAGAAGAGTACAGGGCGCGCTCTATTTTGGAGACTGCCCCACTTATTCAAAGCGCGACATTCATTTTGAATTTCACGCTTTTAATCTTGACAATCAGGACCCGGCGGTGGGTGAAACCGTTCATATCTGGCTGCATCGCCACATCCGTGCTGACGTGGCATTCTCTGAGGAGTGCGAGTTGGTGGATCAGATAACACAGGATATAAATGAAATAAGGAATTTTTTTTCACAGGAGACTCAGAAATGGCTTTGACCAAGGAGCGTAAACAGGAGATCACAAAAACTTTCGGTAAAAGCGAGAAGGATACCGGAAATTCCGACGTGCAAGTGGCATTGCTGACCGAGCGGATCAAGCAGCTTACAGATCACGTCAAAATCAATCCCAAGGACAATCATACCCGTCGCGGTCTTCTCAAGCTGGTCGGAGAACGCCGTTCTCTTCTCAAATACCTGAGTAAAAACGACGTCGAGCGCTACAGAGAGCTCATCAAAAAGCTCAACCTGCGTAAGTAACCGGATTTCGTAATGGAGCGTTCCGGATTAGATTTTGCAGATCTCACGAAGGTGGCTGTCATGACCGGTAGCCATCTTCATTCTTTTCAAGCATTCTCTGAGCGCAAATAATGCCGGAATTCAGAGCGGTAAAACCGTGTTTAGCTCAAAGCCGCTTTAAATACAGATCATCTCCCGAACACGTCTCCTATTCATCTACAGTCACTCCGCTCTCGCCGGCAACAGATTAGAAACACAAATGTTTAAATAGATCAGGAGTTATCTAATGGCATTAACAACAGTCGAAACAGAAGTATCCGGTCTGAAGGTATCAATCGAAACCGGAAGAATGGCAAAACAGGCAAACGGATCCGCGGTCGTCCGTCTGGGCGACACCATGATCCTGGCCACAGCCTGCTCCGGCAGGGAAGCTGAATCAGACTTCTTCCCTCTCTCCGTGGAGTACATCGAGAAGACATACGCAGCCGGAAGGTTCCCCGGCGGTTTTATAAAGCGTGAAGGTCGCCCGAGCGAAAAGGAGGTCCTCTCCGCCCGTCTGGTCGACCGTCCCATTCGTCCGCTTTTCCCCAACGGCTACAGAAAAGAAGTACAGATCATCTGTACCGTCATTTCCGCGGACGAAAACTACAATGCCGATGTCCTGGCGATCACCGCCGCATCCACCGCTCTGAGTCTCTCCGACATGCCTTTCCACGAACCGGTTGCAGGTGTCCGTGTGGGAATGGTTGACGGCAAACTCAAGGTGTTCCCCACTCTTTCCGAAACCGAAGGCGGTGCGCTTGATCTGATTGTGGCCGGTACGGAAGAATCCATCATGATGGTTGAGGGCGGAGCTATGGAGCTTCCCGAAGACACCTTTGTGGAAGCGATTCTGATGGCTCACGAGGAGATAAAGAAACTCATCGCCATACAGAAGCAGCTGGTCAGCACAAACGGAAAGCAGTCCGTGGAATTCGAAGTTACCGAACCGGATCCGGAGCTGGTTGCCGCAGTCAAAGAACTGGCCGGTGACAAGCTTCACGAAGCAAGTTTCAAGGGAATAAAAGAGGAGCGCTACAAGGCTGTCAATGACCTGAGAGATGAAATCATTGCGGCTCTGGAGGAACGGTTTCCCGAAAAAGAGGCCGAAATCGTCTCTATCTTTTCAGATCTTGAACGGGAGGATATCAGAAAGACCATTCTTGACACCTCCACCAGAATCGGCGGAAGGGGTCTGGATGAGATCCGTCAGATCACATGTGAACTGGATATTCTGCCCCGCGCTCACGGATCGGCACTCTTTACCCGCGGTGAGACTCAGTCCCTGACCGCAACCACCCTGGGCACCAAACTCGACCTCCAGCACATCGACAATATCCAGGGCAATTACGACAAATCGTATATGCTTCATTACAACTTCCCCCCCTATTCGGTCGGTGAAGTGAAGAGAATGATGTCGGTTTCCAGAAGAGAAATCGGTCACGGTCACCTTGCCGAAAGATCAATTTCACCGGTTCTGCCGGATGAAAAGAGTTTTCCCTACACCATAAGAGTTGTTTCGGAAATTCTGGAATCCAACGGAAGTTCTTCCATGGCGACAGTCTGCGCCGCATCACTTTCTCTTATGTCTGCAGGTGTTCCTCTCAAATCACACGTTGCCGGTGTGGCGATGGGTCTCATCAAAGAGGGCGACAGCACTGCCATCATTACAGACATTCTGGGTACGGAAGATCACGTGGGAGATATGGATTTCAAGGTCGCCGGTACCAGAGACGGTATCACTGCCATACAGATGGATATCAAAATCGCCGGCATCACACCGGAAATCATGAAGGAAGCTCTGAACAAGGCCAAAGCCGCCCGGTTCAAGATTCTTGATATCATGACCGAAGCGATATCCTCCTCACGCAAGGATCTTTCCGACTACGCTCCCAGAATCAGCACTATCGTGATCGACAAGGAAAAGATCAGGGAGATCATTGGTCCCAGCGGCAAAGTGGTGCGCGATATTCAGGAGACTACCGGGACCACCATCTTCATCGAGGATGACGGTACGATCCAGATTGCGGCCACCAACCGTGAGGCACGCGACGCGGCTCTGCGCCGGATCAAGGGAATCGTGGCCGAACCGGAGCTGAATGCGATCTACGACGCCACCGTCAAGACCATCGTCGAATTCGGTGCTTTCGTGGAATTCCTTCCCGGTAAAGAGGGACTGATCCATATCTCCGAGCTGGACACCACCCGGGTGGCCAAGGTGGATGACATCCTCAAGGTCGGAGACAAGCTGAAAGTCAAGCTGATCGGATTCGACCGTTTCGGTAAAGTGAAACTCAGCCGCAAGGCTCTTCTTTAACCAATTCTGAACGCATTGCGGTACGCAGGTCGTGCCGCAATGCATTTCCTTCCATTATGCAAGATTCAGCTTTTTCCATTTACGTAAAAAAACTTCCTCACGCCTCAGGTCTTCCCCTCCCCTGCCGGATGACTCCGGGATCAAGCGGCTGTGACGTGTGTGCCGCGGTGGAGGATGAGCTTGTCATCGAACCGGGAAAGCGTGCTCTGGTTCCTACCGGGCTGTGTTTTGAAATTCCGGTAGGCTGTGAAATTCAGGTACGCCCCCGTTCCGGACTGGCGTTCAAATTCGGAGTCACCGTGCTGAATGCCCCGGGAACCATCGATGCCGATTACAGAGGAGAGGTGAAGGTGCTGCTGGCGAATTTCGGCGATTCCCCCTTTGTGATAAAGAGAGGCGACCGGATTGCCCAGCTGGTGATCGCCCAGGTGGCAAATCAGGCACAGTTCGCCGAAAAAACGGAAGTATCCCAAACCAGCAGAGGAAGTGGCGGTTTCGGCCATACCGGAGTCACTCTCCAGCCAAACGCCTGAAATGCCCAGCCGTTCAGCAGGTGGCCTTCATGTTCGAAAACGACCTTTTCACCCGGTTCTCAAGCTCCTACTGGCTTTTACTCTGTTTATTTCTGGCAGTAATCGTGCTCACCTCCGCTCTAACCGCGGGAATTTTCAAAAAAAACCAGAACAGAAAAATCCGCAAACGGTTCATCCACGGAAAAGTGGCCGAAAAAAAAGCCGCCGCATACTTCAGAAAACACGGTTACCGCATCCTGGGCACTCAGGTGAAAGCCGGTTCCTGTTTTTATGCTGATGGCAGAAAGCATTCTTTTGAAGTAAAGGCCGACATGGTTGTGCAGAAGGACGGAAAACAGTTCCTGGTGGAGGTGAAAACGGGAGAAGATGCCAGACCGGGTCACGCATCAACCAGAAGGCAGATTTTTGAATACAATCATATTTATAAGCCCGATAAACTCGTATTGTTTGATGCGGATAACGAAAAGCACTATCTTATAACTTTCGACTCAGCCGCAACCGGCAGGGTTTTCAGAACAGCATTGGAAAAACTGATTGCAGCGGGTGCGGCAGGTTTGGTTGCCGGGCTGCTTCTGGGCAGATATGTATGGTGATCACGTAATAATACATCAAGAGTAGACATGATAACTTTCGACAATATTTCAAAGCAATACGGTGCAAAGGTTCTTTTCGACCAGATGTCCTTTTCCATAAACGAAAAGCACCGTACAGCCCTTATCGGCAGTAACGGTTCAGGGAAGACTACACTTCTGAGGATGATTCAGGGAATAGAACAGCCGGACAAGGGTTCGGTCCTGCTTCCCAATGGCCTGTCCGTGGGGTATCTTCCTCAGGAAGTGGAGCTTCTGGATGAACTCACACCCCTCGACGTTGTACTCGAGCCTTTCAAGCACCTTCTTCAGTACGAGCAAACGCTGCAGAATGTGGTGAAGGGTATGGAGAAGGGGGACCAGAGCGCGTTTCGCCGCTACAACGAACTCGAGCATCAGATGAAAGTGCATGACGGCTTTTCACTCGAAGCCCGGGCGGAGAGGATACTGAGTGGTCTGGGAGTTCCGGAAGAGAACTGGAAGCGCACGCTTCATCACCTTTCGGGGGGCTACCGCATGAGAGCAGTTCTGGGACGTCTTCTGCTTGAAAGTCCCGATTTCCTCCTGCTTGACGAGCCCACAAACCACCTGGATATGGACTCCCTCATCTGGCTGGAAAAGTTTCTGTCGCGATATGAGGGGGGAATGCTCATTGTTTCTCACGACAGAGACTTTCTCAACAGAATGGCAACCCACACCGCCGATATCAGAAATCAATCCATCACTCTTTACACCGGCAACTACGACACCTACATCAGGCTGAAAACGGAAAAAGTGCAGGCCGACCAGAACAGAGCGAAAAATCTGGAAACCAAAATCGCCCAGACCGAACGGTTCATAGAGAGGTTCAAGGCTCAAGCCACCAAGGCCACCCAGGCCCAGTCCCGGGCCAAGTATCTTGAGCACCTCAAGGCGGAGATGCCTGTTCTTGAAAATGAAGAGAAAAGAATCAGGTTTGACTTCAACTTAAGCTGTCAATCGGGTTCGGTTCCTCTGCGGCTTCAGAACTGCTCCGCGGGCTACAAGGACAAATTGGTACTCCGGAACCTCGATCTTGAGATCCGTCGGGGTGAAAAGGTGGCCATTGTAGGCCCCAACGGAGCGGGCAAATCCACCCTTCTCAAAGTACTGGCGCAGTTCATAAAACCGACCAGCGGGGAGATGATTGTCGGCCACAACACCGAGGTGCGCTATTTCGGTCAGCACCAGCTCGAACAGCTTGATGGAGAGAAGACTCTCTACCAGACCGTTTCGCAACAGGCGGTTAAAACCGACAGAAGCCATATCCAGAACATACTGGGAGCGTTTCTGTTCAGCGGAGATTCCGTGGACAAGCAGGTCAAAGTGCTTTCAGGAGGGGAAAAGTCACGCCTGGTGCTTGCAACGATACTGGCAAGTCCGGGCAACACCCTGCTGCTTGACGAACCGACCAACCACCTCGATGTCTCCTCCATCGAAATGCTCTCCGAGTCGATGGCCGATTACAGCGGTACCATTCTGTTTGTCTCGCATGACGAATTCTTCATCTCAAAAGTGGCTAACAGAATCATCGAGGTACGGCCCGGCCTGGTACGGGATTTCCCCGGATCACTGTCCGATTACCGTTATTATGTAGAAACGCTCTTTTCCCAAACGGAAGGCGGTAAGGAACAGAAGTCTTCCCAGTCTAAAAAGGAGATATCCGATAAGGAAATCAGAATCAGGGAAAGAGAGAAACGCAAGAAGCTGGAAAGGGAAATAGGGAAAATCGAGCGGGAGATAGAGAGTCGGGAGAGCAAAATAGGCGAACTGGAGGCGATTCTTCACGATCCCGGCAATGCGCTGAACTACGAGCTGCTTGGGTCGACATCAAGCGACCTCGGGGAGCAGAAATCGGAATTGAAAACTCTTATGAAACGGTGGGAAGAGGCCAATATCCAGCTTGAAGGTGTTTTGTCTCCCGATTAGTTTCCCCGGAAAACATCAGGTTTGACCACCTTGGAAGGGCTTACAGAAACTATATTTGTATGTTTACGAATTTTTGATTTTGGATTTTTGATTTTTGATTGATGATTTTAGATTTGTAATTGATAATTTGTAATTAATAATTGATAATTTGTAATTAACTGCACTAGCAGGAAGGACTATAGACATGGCGAAATTTCAAGGTAAAGCTCTCATACCCACCCAATTTGTGACCAACTGGCTTCTCCCGGGAATGTTAAAAGAGACCGCCTCCTGGAGCATGGTGGGTCAGCAGATCCGCAAATACTTCTACCCACGTGATCCGATGAAAGACGTGCCGGTGGGCCAGATTTCTCTGAGGGTGAACGAGATCTGCAACCTGAGGTGCTCCTCCTGCGGCCAGTGGGGAGAAAACGGGCATCTGCGCACGAAACTTGAGCGCGGAGAGAAGCTTGACCAGCTCGATTTCGACGTGGTGAAAAGAATCATCTTCGAGACCCGGCGGGACAAACCGTTTTACTACGTGTGGGGCGGTGAACCCACCATGTGGAAACCTCTCCTTCCCTTTTTCGAGGAACTCGCCAAATACAATCTGCGCGGATCGGTAGTGACAAACGCACAGGATCTTGACCGGATTCTTGAGGATCTGATCGACACCAGGGCTCTTTCTGTTCTGTTCCTGAGCCTTGACGGTTGGGATGCGGAATCGCAGAACGTCATGCGTTCCCCCGCAAACAAAAAACTTGCGGACAATTTTGAAAAGACCATGGCGGTGATGGAAAAGGCCGATGAAATTAAGAAGCGCAAGGGATACCACTTCCCCATGGTCATTCCCATTTCTGTAATTTCCAACCACAATTATTCCCATTTAGCTCAGATACACAAGCTTGTGCTCGACAAGGCACAGCTGCACCCCTACTATTACGGCTGGTTCATCACCGAAGAACGCTCCGATCTTCACGAAAAGGTGTTCGAACAGCGCTTCGGCTACAAGCCCCGCAACCACAGAGGGTACCTCAAAAGCTGCTTCAATGATGTGGACCCGAAGGTGACCGCCGAGCAGATTAAAGAGATCAAAGCCATGTCCAAAGGGCGGGTGTGCGTGCCGCAGTTTCTGCCTGATATCGAAAGTGAAGAACAGATACGCAGATACTACGCCGATCACGCCTGGCACTGCGGCTATCCCAGGTGCGAAAGCATCTATTATACCGCAGAGGTATCGCCCGATGGCCGTGTAACCCCCTGCAGAGACTACCAGGACTACACCGCCGGGAACATAAACGACCAGTCGTTCTACGAGGTGTGGAACGGGGAGGCGTTCAAGAAGTTCAGGCGTGAGATGAAGAAGGGTCTGATGCCGGTATGCACGCGCTGCTGCGGGCTTCAGGGGTTTTAGGGTTCAA
>JBKHHW010000278.1:0-2642 GCA_046538945.1 Chitinispirillaceae bacterium
AAGTCGTTTTATAAAGGTGAACAATCTTCATTTCCATAAATGAAAGTGCGTTACGGAGATGATTCCTGGAAACTTTAAAGTCCGGATAGTTGCGGACTGAGTTTTTCAGCACTTTAGATGGAAGGATAGGTCGAACAATGAAGGAAATCAAAGGTTCCATAGCGTTTTCTATCATCCTGATTCTTATAACTAGTAATGGGTATTCACAAACGTTAGATGCAGAGATTGAAAAGCATACAACTTATCTGACGTTAGGATTGATCGGTTTCTGTGCTGGGGCAGTTGTAACCGGAATAGGATTAGACAACTATAATTCCAAACCTACGATAGAATATTTTGAGATGGAAGTCCTTCCCGGACAAAAAGTGACAACCTCAATTGAAGATAGATCAAGAATCGAATTGGGACATAAACAGATGCTATTTGGAATACCAGCAGCAATATTTTTCGGTTATATAACAATCGAAAATAGCGTGAGAGTACACAAGTTGAAGCAAAGGTTGACTCTGCGGTATTCGGGAGATGGTTCAAAGTGACATATTTGTTTTAGCTGACCGAAATCTCAAAGCTGTTCTGGAGGCTCTGCACTCGTAATGAATCGACCTGAATTGGCGGCCTGCCCGATAAAGGCATGCCGCCCGTAAGGCAAGGCCTCTCATGCCGCCTTGCGTTTGTCCTTGTCTTCCCCTTCCACTCGCACATCCTCTTTTTTCACTTCACCCTCGACCTTCTTCTCCTCGACGTGCTTCTCCTTGTGGATTTTGAGCTCCTCTTTGGTCACAGGGCGTTTTCTGACCTCGATCTCTTCCTCTTTTATGGGAATACGGGTCTCACCCTCTTTGAATTCCGTGTCCTGGGGTTTTGTGTCCCCGCTAACCGGCTTGCGCTCCACGATGACCTCTTCCTTTGTCACCGGTGTAGTGAAGGTTTTCATTTCGGTGTGTACCACTTTTCTGACACGGACCTCGCCTTTCTGGCGCGCAACTTTGTATGCCTCAAGCTCCTCCTCCTTTACAGGAACGGTCAGCTCGTTTGCCTGGTCATACTCTTTCCAGCCCTTGTATTCCGGTTTCTGCCATTCGCTCAGATCGCCGCGGTTTTCTTTAAGTATCAGCTCACCATCCCTCACTTCGGAGATGTCATCATACCGGAAAGTGAAGTCCTTCGGGAAGAAAAATCCCTTTTCGATGGTGAGGTAATCATCATTGAGCTCAATTATTTTCCCAAGCTTTTCTCCATCCCTGGTATAGGCGTTATTGCCCTCACTCACCCCGGGATATTTATCCAAAAATTGATTTCTGTTAAGCATAGTAGCACCCCTTTCAACAGAAGTTATGCCTAGAAAGTATTCATGATAACGTTAATGTTTTTTGCTATTGTTTCCGCACTTTTGTCTTCGCCCTCCTATATAATTACGAGACAGGCTATTTTAATGTTCACATTTTGTGGGTGATTCGGCCTGAAAGGAACTGCCAGGAATTTCTGATTTTTGATGGGGGATTTTAGATTTGAGGAAAGACGGAACGGCAAGGCGGGATTTGGCCCCGCAGAGGCGCAGAAAGTGCAGAGGGGAAAAGTACAGGACATAAGAAATTATATTCAGACTTTGCTGTTTGCTGATGATCATTCGCTGGAAATCACGCTTACATCTGTGCGGAATGCTTCATATGATCCTGACGTGATGGCATTTGGTTTGCATCTGCTTTTTCATATTCAATTCTAAATTTCCGGCCTGGAATCTTTGTGGACGTGCTTTCCGAGATCCGGGTCGGTCGGTAGCGCATAACCAATACCCTGGGGAGGAAGCATGGCAGTCACGAAAGTTATTGATATCGGCATCGAGCAGGCGAAACGGGAAGGTGTTGTCGGGATCTTATCCCGTCTGATCTCAGATGAGCAGATTCTTTATACCAAAACGCGCAACTATCATTGGAATGTGGTCGGTTCGCTTTTTCATTCGCTGCACAAATTGCTGGAAGAGCAGTACGAGGAACTGGCCGAAACGATCGACAAAATCGCTGAACGCACCCGCTCTCTGGGGGCTCCTGCTCTTGGTACTATGCAGGAATACCGGGAGTATGCAACCCTTTCCGAAGACCCCGGCTCATATCCTGCTGCGATGACTATGGTTTCCAATCTGACTGCGGACCACGAGAGCATTATCCGCAATCTCCGAAAGGATCTTAAGGACTGCGATGAGCGTTTCGATGATATGGGTACAAGTGATTTTCTTACCGGGCTTATGGAGAACCACGAGAAGATGGCCTGGATGCTGCGTTCGTTTCAGCAGGACCAAGCCTGAACTAATCCGGGCCGGGCTTCACGGATGGGCACATTCGAAGCCCGGACCCGCCACTGTATGAACGATGATCAACTGTTCGACAATCCCTGATCAATGGTTTCAGGGATTGGGTGATGCGGGGCTTTTGCTAAGAGTGGGATTTAACGCAGAGTGCGCCGAGGACACAGAGATAAGAACGCAGAGGCAGGGAAATTCAGGGTTTAAGAAATCGCCGTATCCCTTTCCCCCCTCTCCCTTTCGCACTCGCACTCGCAATCGTCATTTTCCTCCGGAGTCGAAGTGTGCATACGAAGCCTGCCAAACTTTCCAAACAAACATAAACCCCACATCCGCTCACACT
>JBKHHW010000099.1:0-10948 GCA_046538945.1 Chitinispirillaceae bacterium
AGGGTGAAACCGTTGCGCCCGAACTCTATGGGATCCGGCTCAGAAATGCTTATCGGAGCATCAAGTGAGCGGATGATCCACAGTTCGCGGAGGATACTTTCCGGTTCGGGGGTAACGTGATGTTCGATGAGGGATTCCGCATCCTGAGGGTAAACTGCAAAGTAAGGGGCGGCATCATCAAGAACCGGAATCCAGAACTGGAGAAAATCCACGATTTCTCTTCCTTTGAAACCCCGGGACTGCAGAAGTAGTTCCAGCTCTTCCGTGAGGTTGCTCTCATCAATTATCCATCCCTTATCAGTTGTGAATGGCCCGTTGACCATTGCTTCATAGAAGAGGTAGGGAACTGTATCTTCTATAAAACCCGATGTATCGACGGTGACGGTCCACCCGTGGCCGTATTCCGGCTCGGACAGGAACACGTTTCCGCCGTTTGGAAATGAGAGCGAGAGTGAAATTTCCGAAGTGGCTTCTGGATACAGGTAGATGTTGGGCGCATCGGCCTGCATCGGTTCCAGAAAAATTATATCATGATATTCGTTTTCGGCCGTATTTACCTCGGAGGAAAACTGCATTCCCTGATAGGTGAATTCAACAGTGTAAATTCCGGGTGGAATGTCGGTAAACAGAAATCTTCCCTGGTCATCTGAAATCGCCGAAACATCCAGTTCCGCAATGGATAGGGTCAGGTTCCGGGCATAACAATTTCCGAAATATGTCTGGCGCCCCATGATGACTCCGGTCAGGATATTCTCTCCTGACGGTGCTCTGTCCAAGTCAAGATAGACGGTTTCGTTCTGGTTGAAATAGTAAAGTTCGGAATAGAATCCTTCTGAAATGGCTTTCATATGAAACCCCTCGGAATAATCAGGGTGGGGTTTTGTCACGGGCAAGATGAGAGCACCTTCTCTAAGCCCGTCTATGCTGTCCAGAACATAAGAGGTATTCATCGCTTCATAAATATCCACATGGATGTCTGTTGCCGTTCCCCGTGTGGAATCTATGGCGATTATGGTATCAATCGAGGTCGGATCCAGAACCGGAACAGACAGCCTGGGGTAATCGGAATGCTTCAGAATAAGGGAGTCGGTCGGTGCTGTTTTCGCCCGGAAACTTTTTTTAGCTGTAACCAGGGGCGAGGATTCTCTAATTATCCCGGAGGGGGACAGAAAGTACGTTGAGGACACTTGTCCGATACTGGCCCGAAGGAGCATGTTCTGATGGGCGATTATCCGTTGGGGCACTTTTATTTTGTGTTCCCCGCTGGGTAATTCACCATCATGAAGAGAAATTAGTTTTTTGCCGCTGAGAGCGAAGAGGTCCATTTTGACTTTTTCTTTATGGGGCAAAGTCAGTTCGAAGTTGTTGTTTCTGATAGCAATGAACTGGTCTTTTCTGAATTCTTGACCTGAAACCGTTTTGGATAAGAGGTCAATATTGAAATCGCCGTTTTCATCAGTGGTACATACCAGCTGGGGATTGCTTGCAAGGTAGACTTCTGCACCTTCGAGCGGTTTCTGTTCTGGGGTGACAACTGTACCGGAAATTGCTCCAAAAGAATGATTTGGGATGAAAATGGCCAGAAACAGAATGGTCAGAGCTTTTTTGCTCATAACGTACTCCTCTTCTTTTGTAAAGAAAATATCTCAGATACTCTTGCATATCTATTGGTCATGTAATCCTTCAGCTTTTCTGTTCAGATCATTTGAAAGCATTACTCCCCATTCGGTCAGGGTAAATCCGTTCCTTTCGAAACTGACAGGGGCTGGTTCTTTGATCTGCAGAGGTGCTTGAAGTGAACAGATGTACCACAATTCTCTGCGCACACTCTCGGGTTGAGGGGAAACATGATGTTCTATGAGTGATTCCACATCCTGGGGGTATACTGCAAAATAGGGTGCGGCATCTTCGAGAACCGGAATCCAGAACTGGAGAAAATCGTCTATTTCTCTTCCAGCAAAGCCCCGAGCCTCAAGAAGGGAAACCAGTTCATTCGAGAGGTCGTTTTGGTCGATAACCCAACCTTCCTGAAATGTGAATGGCCCGTCCATTCTTGCTTCGTAGAAGAGAAAAGGCACAGTGTCATCGATCATCCCCGTGGGTTCAGCCGTAACGTTCCATCCCTGATTGTACTCCGGTTCCGAAAGTATGACTTCTCCCCCTTGAGGAAAGGATACCGAAAGGGAAATTTGAGAGGTGGTTTCCGGGTAAAGGTAAACGTTGGGAGCACGGACAACTATTTCTTCTCGATAACAAAAATCCTTGTAGCCCTCACTATTTACCGAAGCTGAAAATGTGAAGTCTGACCCGACGTTGTTGAAATCGATGTGGTAATCCCCCGAAGGTACGTTTGAGAATAGGTATCTGCCCTCGCTGTCGGTCGTATCCTTTTTGTTAAGTTCCCTGAGTGTTACAATAGTGCTGGTGGAATAGCATGCATTCCAACCGAGAAGACGTCCTATCAAAACGCCTGCAAGGTTTCCTTCTGCTTTTGGAACAGAATCGAGATCAAAGAAGACAAGACTTTTGTTTTTATCTATAGAGTAGATTTCGGTGTAGAAACCTGTTGCTTCTGCAAAAATTATGAATTCAGAAAACTCGGGAAATCTTTCGATTACCCCTGAAAAATTGACAGCACCCTCCCTGAATTCTTCTAAAGTGTCAATAGGATCCATGCTGTCGGTTGAATAGAGCACCGCTCTGATACTCGTAGCGGTTCCCGATACTGAGTCGATCATGATGATACGGCCGAGAGAATCGGAATCGGCAACAGGAACGGTAAGTGTGGGATAATCAGGATGAGTTATCACAAGAGAATCGGTACTGCTTCGGGCGGTCATGGTGGATTTTTTCAATTTCAGATGTGATTTTTTTCCCGCTATGCCTGAAGGAGAAACATGGAATACCGATGTCTGCCTGCCGACCGTTGCGCGCAGCAGCATGTTCTGGTGTGCTGATTTCTCAATCGGTAGTTCCAGCCGGTGTTCACCTGCACTCAGTATCCCAGAAAAGAGAGAAAGAACTTTTCTTCCCCCGAGTGTGAACAGTTCCATTTCTGTTGTTTCTTTTCTGTTCAAAGTCAAAATGAGATGCCTGTTATTCCCGTGTATCGACTGTCTTGAGCTCTGGTGGGATTTTAATCCGCTGCTGGAGGTAAAATCAAGGGTAAAGGACCCGTTTTCGTCACTTGTGGTAGACTGCAGACTGTTTCCCAGAAGTGAAATGTCTGCTCCCTGAAGCGGCTGAAGTTCCGGAGTGACAACTGTACCTGTTATGCCCCCGACGGTGTAATGAACCAGCAATGCCAGAAAAAGAGGAAACATGCGTCTTTTCATAGTTGAATCCTTGAAGAATTGTTAGTGAAATCACCAGCTGATTTCATTATAAATGATCCTGAACCTTAATGCAAAGACTCTGTTCAGAAACTGTATTCAGATGTTGATCAGGTATGACCGTGGTGAAAACAGAATCTAGCCTGGAAGGCATGCAAAATTAGACTTGACCGATCAAGGGCATGGTGTAATACTATAAAAGTAATGAATAATGCCCGTATCACCTGTTTTCAGCACATCTTTGGGGGGATTTTGAAAATTCTGGTAGTTGATGATTCCAAGACTATGCGTCATGTACTGATTATGCAGCTTAAAGAACTCGGTTACGACTCCATTATGGAAGCTGATTGTGTTCAGAAGGCCAAACTCCTGCTCTCTGCAGACCTGCCGTCCCTGATCATTTCGGACTGGAATATGCCCGGCGCAACCGGTCTGGATCTACTCAAGGCGGTGAAGGGTAATACGCGCACCAGCGATATTCCTTTCATCATGCTTACGACCGAGACAGACCGGATGAAAATTGTCGAGGCCACCAAAGCGGGACTTCAGTCATACATGCTCAAACCGGTGAAGAAACCCGTTCTGAAAGAAAAACTTCGTGAGCTGGCTTCGGCTTACGGGTTCACTCCTCCTGTCGAGGGCAACAGCGTGCAGGCACAATCGTCACCCCCGGTTGTCCAGGAAGACCATTCGCTTAAAGGTAAAATCAAAAGTGAACAGGTTCCCAAGATCGTGGAAGCTTTTGGTAAGATCCTGAGCAGTGAAATCACAGTAACGGGATTTGAGGAATATGTTGCAAAGGAGATTTTCGGCGGTGCTTTGGAGGACCAACTGAAAGATGTGGAGGTTTTCATGGAAGAAATCAGGAATGTCGCCAGAAATGGGGTGGAGCAGAGGCTTGATCAATTAACAGTCTAGATGTCAGGTTACTTTTTTTGGAGAATATTCATTGAAAAACGGTGATAATGAAACTCTGCAGTTATTTGTTGAGGAGTCTCGTGAGCATCTGGACGGTATAGAGGAAGATCTTCTGGCTATCGAGCAGGGCGGGGAGAATGCTCCGGAAGAACTGGTCGATAAGGTATTCAGAGCAGTTCATACCATAAAAGGTAGTGCCGGCTTTTTCTCATTTGAGAAAATCAAAAAGCTTTCTCACGCAATGGAGAATGTGCTTGGCAAGATCAGAGCACATGAGATGATACCTGTTCCCGCGATGATTACAGTACTTCTGGACGGAGCGGATGCTCTTAGGTGTATGATCAATGATCTAGACAATTCAGAAGAAACTGAAATCACCTCGTTTGTTCAGAAGCTGGAATCATTTCTCGAGCCTTCTTCCGGAACCCCAAATGGCACAGACAGTGAGTTGTTAAGCTTTGCTTGCCCTGTTTCGGGCTTTCAGTTTGATGTCGATCCAGGCGATATTTATAAGGCTCAGCAGACCGGGGGGGGGAGGTTTGTTTTTCTTATTGAACTGGATTCAGAATCGGATGCATTTGCAAAAGACCGCTCAGAGGAAGACCTGCTCAGTGAGTTAGGTGAGATCGTCCGGATTATCGGTAAGAAGAGACCTTCCGGGCTTCATCTGCAAAAGTATCTGATCGTTATGTGTGTGGCAGGCATCGGCAGGGATGTTCTGGTGGAATTTCTTACAGTTCCTCCCGAGCGGGTATGTCAGGTTCTGGCGGGAAAAGTCCAGAAGAATGCAAGGGGGCAGTATTCAATTGCTGAAATGAAAGCATCCAACCTGCTCGACAGAGCTGACGTGCAAAAAGAGAATAAAGGAGTACAGACACTACAGGGTGATAGTGCATCTGTTTCAAAAACTGAAAATTCATCTGCCACACAGTATACAAGGAAGAATAGTTCAGCGTCAGCTCAGGAAAGCAGCCTGAGAGTCAATCTGCACACTCTAGACAAGCTCATGACACTTGCGGGGGAAATGGTTCTCACACGCAACGAGCTTCTTCAGAATGCATCCGCAAAGAATATGCAGAAAATACAGACTGCAAGTCAGAGGGTCGACAGCATAACTTCCGAGCTTCAGGAAGCGATCATGTCCACCAGAATGCAGTCGATCGGAGTTGTGTTCGGCAAATTCAGACGGGTCGTGAGGGACCTTTCCAATCAGCTCGGCAAGCAGGTGCGGCTTGAAATCGAGGGTGAAGATGTCGAGCTTGACAAGTCTATAATAGAGGCAATCGGAGACCCGCTTACGCATATCGTGAGAAATGCGGTTGATCACGGAATCGAATTCCCCGAGGAACGACAGCGGCTCGGAAAGCAGCCGCAAGGGTCTCTAGAGATCAAAGCACGTCATGAAGCCGGGCATGTAGTTATTCAGATCGCCGATGACGGGAAGGGGATCGATCCCGCGGTAATACGCAAGAAGGCGAGAAAGCTTGATTTTGTGGATGAGTCGACACTTTCTTCAATGAGTGACAGGGAAGTCGTAAAGCTCATATTCAAACCCGGTTTTTCCACCGCGGAAAAGGTCTCGGAGATATCCGGGCGCGGTGTGGGAATGGATGTGGTTATAAGTAATCTTAAAAAAGTGGGTGGAGCGGTGGATATTGATTCCCTCCCGGGAGAGGGGACGAATCTGCGTATAAAACTGCCTTTGACTTTAGCAATCATTCCCAGCCTTTTGGTGATCGTCGAGGGGGAGCGGTATGCGTTGCCTCAGGCGAATCTTGTCGAACTGGTGAGAATTCCGGCGGCTGACGTGAAGAAGAGAGTGGAGAAGGTCGGTGGAGCCGCGGTCATGCGGCTTCGGGGCGAGCTGCTTCCGCTGGTTCGTGTCAGCGATGTGCTGGGGATTGCAAAAACTTTCACCGACACAAAATCAGGAAAGTGTATTGTTGATCGCAGGGAGAACATTGCCGACCGCCGCACCGTTTCTGAATCTGAAACAGCCGATGATGAGCGGCGCCGGGTGAAAGACAGAAGAAAAAGTCATCTGAGCGCTGTGAATGTCGTCGTTGTAGCTGCCGGGGATTTCAAGTATGGTCTCATTGTGGACAGCCTGCTCGATTCGTCTGAGATAGTGGTTAAACCACTGGGATATCATTTGAGTGAATGCAGAGAATACGCCGGGGCCACGATCCTGGGTGATGGACAAGTCGCTTTGATTCTGGATGTGGTGGGAATAAGACGGGTTCTGGAAATGAAAGCTGATACCGAAGCTGTATCTGAACGCAACGCCAAAGGGGCCTGTACCATTGTCGAGAAAAAAGACAAGCAGTCTTTTCTGATTGTAGAGAATGGAGATGAGGACTTCTTTGCCATTCCGATAGGGCTGGTAGCCCGAATAGAAAAATTCAAAGAAGAGGCGATCAGGAAAACCGGCGGTAAGCTGGCTGTTAAATACCGGGGAGGAAGCCTTCGTCTGTTTTCGATCGAGGATGCTGCTGATGTGAAGCCGAGGAAAAAAGGAACAAATGCCTACATTGTCATCTTTCAGTTGGCCGGGCGGGAAGTAGGGATCATCTGTTCTGAAATTGTCGATACTGTGGATATTTCCGCATGCCAGATCGATGATGCAACTCATGTGCAGAGTGGAATAATCGGTTCCGCCCTCATACGGGATTCCATCACTCTGATAGTGGATCTTTTCGGACTTGTGGAGAAGTGTGCGCCGGAGCTTTCAAAAGTGAAAGATATTGTTCAGGGTACTGAATGCAGGGGCCGGGTTCTGCTTGTCGAAGACTCACCTTTTTTCCTTCAGCAGATTAGGTCCTTTATGGAAGATGCTGGTTACCAAATGGTATGCGCGCAGGACGGTGTGAAGGGTTTGGCCGTGCTTAAGAACAGCTCTGAAACAATCGATCTTGTTCTTACGGATATAGAAATGCCCAACATGAATGGCTTGGAGCTTACCCGGGCTATTAGATCAGATCAGAAACTTCAGAATCTTCCGGTTATTGCCATAACTTCCGTAAGCGGGGAGAGAGCTGAGTTGCTGGGGCGCGAAGCCGGGGTGGATGAGTATCTGATAAAACTGGAACGGGATGCTGTTCTGGCCGCTTGCGGGAGGTATCTAAGTAAAAGAGTGAATAGTAAAAAGGAGCTTGTATGATAAAGGTAAACAAGTGGTATCTGCGCTATCTCCTGACGACGCTGCTTCTGGTGCTGCCTCTTGCGGCAGGGGCTGGAATACTCAACTTCAAACTTTTTGGTTCTTCCGCTTTGTCGTCAATGATTTCAATGTCTCTGGCGGGGTGTGTGATCGCAGTTGCATCTGTGACCAAGAATTATCTGAAATTTATGAAACCGATCATCAATCTAAGTGAACAAGTGAAGCTTATGGCCGGGGGAGACATGAACAGGAGGTTGGAGGTGAGTGGCGGACGTGAGGTCACAGAGCTTGCTTCGGCTGTCAATCAGTTCGCCTCCACCGTGCGTGACCTGCGGCAGAAGGAAAAAGCGCACTCCTCCAGTATTCAGAATCAGGCTGCTGAACTGTATCAATGTTCTGCAAAGCTGGTGAGTAGTCTGGATTGTGTGTGCGATAAAACCAGAAACGCATGCATCAGTACAGAACAGGTGAACGGACTTTTGGGAAAAGCTGATTCATCCGTGGAGAGTATTGCAGAGGATATTTCTCTTGTTGAAAAGAGTGCATCTGTCATTGTAGGTGCTATGAATGATGCTGGCAAGGGGGTGAAGAATTCTCAGGAAAACCTTTCCATGGTGGTTTCTGCATCGGAGGAAATGAGTGAAACGGTTGACAAGATTGCAGAGAACACGGAACTTGCCCGTATGAGAACTGCGAATGCGGTGAATAGTGCCGGATCGGCTCAGCAGAGTGTCGACCAGCTTGGGGTGGCCGCTGGGGAGATCAACAAAATCATAGATGTCATCGTGGAAATTGCGGAGCAAACGAAGCTTCTGGCTCTGAACGCGACTATAGAAGCAGCCCGGGCGGGTGAAGCTGGAAAGGGTTTTGCCGTGGTAGCTGGAGAAGTCAAGGACCTGGCGAAACAGACAAACGGGGCTACGGCTGACATAAGGAAAAAAATCGCAATTATGCAATCGTCTACCCAAGACACTATTCAGGAGATCACCCGGATAAACGGCGTGATCGACAGTGTGGATGAGATCGTTTCAACAATCGCCTCGGCAGTGGAACAGCAGTCCTCGACGACTAAAGGAATTTCAGGGAGTATCGGAAAAGTCGCATCTGTGGTTTCACGGATGAATGAACAGACGGCAAATGTACAGACTGAGATCAGGATGTTGGCTGATTCAATAGGTCGGATCAACTCTTCAATGCTGCAGGCGAAGGATGATATGAGACTGGCTGTTTCGGGAACTGATGGAATATCCTGTGCTGTTAATGAAGCGCTTCAGGTATCTGAACGCATTGGTGGGATCGTAAACGAAATGGATCGGCACTTTGAGGCTCTCAGGAGTATTGGTCTTGAGCAGAATGCACCCGGTTTTGATTTCAGGAATTTTTGATATGAGTAAATTGGCTAACATGCAGAGCGGTGAGATTGACCTGGTTGTATTTACTGTCGACGGTGTGAAGTGCGCATTGAGGATAGATGAGGTTCAGGAGATAAAGAGAGTCGTTCAGATTACCCGGGTGCGCAGGGCACCTGAGTTTGTTCGGGGAGTTGTCAATTTGCGGGGACAGATCGTGACGCTTATCGATCTGCGTAGAAAGCTTAACTATGACAGCTGCAATGTGAATGAAAATTCCCGCATGGTGGTGGTGAAAAGGGAAAATGAGCAGGTAGGATTGCTTGTGGATACAATAGAGGACGCTGTTGTCGCTCGGTCTGAAGAAATTCTCAAACCGCCTTCAAACATAAAAGGCGCAGAGGGGAGTTTCTTTCTGGGTGTTTTCAGAACCGATGAAGAGTTGGTCGCTATACTTGATTGTGAGGCAATTCTTGAAAAGGAAAAAGGCGACCTCAAACAACAGACTATATAACCCACCCTCATGTGATCAACTGAATAGGGTAACATGCATCAAATTAGAGTTTTTGTTGTTGATGATTCGGTAGTCTTTCGCAAACTGCTTCTTAAAGCCATAAATTCAGTTCCCGGAGTCAGAACTGTGGGTGTGGCATCAAATGGAAAAGAAGCAATCGAGGCAATACCGAGTGTGAAACCGGATTTCATCACATTGGATCTCAATATGCCGGTTATGAACGGCCTTGAAACATTGAACCAGCTTCGCAGGGTATATCCCAGTTTCAAAGTGCTGATGGTAAGTGCCTATACTTCCGAGGGTGCCCAAGCCACTCTTCAGGCGCTTGAGGCTGGAGCTCTTGATTTCATTACAAAACCGGAAGCAAATAACGAATCACAAAACAGTCGTATACTGTGCGAACAGCTCTCGCTGCTCTTTTCCAAATATGCGGATTCTCAAAGAAAGAATATTCGATTCAAGCCTGAACTGAAAACCGCTGCTGTGTCAACCAGTGAGCCGAGAATATCTGGTGATTCACACCTGCCCCTTTCTGTAAAACCTGAAGTCGTTGCTTTGGGGATATCTACCGGCGGGCCCAGGGCACTTGCCGCTCTTCTGCCGCTTCTTCCTTCTGATTTCCCATTCCCTCTGCTGATAGTTCAGCACATGCCGAAACTGTTCACCAAGACACTTGCGGAAAGTTTAGACAGAAAGACGCATCTCAGAGTAGTTGAAGCACAGAATGGGGAAGAGGTAAACGCGGGAAAAGTTTTCATCGCACCCGGTGGAAAGCAGATGAAGGTTGTACGAAATGGTAACGGGAAAAATGTACTGAAAATTACCGATGATCCTCCTGAAAATCATTGTAAACCATCCGTAGACTATCTTTTCAGATCTGTCGCTCAGGTATATGGAGCTAATGCAATGGGTATAATAATGACCGGAATGGGTTCTGACGGAGTGCTCGGTCTGAAATTGATGAAACGAAAAGGAGCTCGGGTAATGGCTCAGAATCGTGAATCATGCGCAGTCTGGGGCATGCCCAGAATGGCAATTGAAGCTGGAGTTGTCGAAGTGGTGCTCTCACCAGAAAAGATTGCCGCTGAGCTGCTCCGGTGTGGAGAAATCTGAAAATGAAGTGTTCGGATTATGAGAAGAAGATAAAACTGTCCCAAGCCGAAATTGCATTGTGGTGTGCTTTTATGTATAAAGAGTGTGGAATAGAGCTTGATGAGACAAAAGCTTATCTTATTCAGTCACGACTTACACCTTTTTTTTCCCTGTATAACGTGGGTACATTTCTGGAATTATACAGGCTTACCCAGACAGACAAGTCGCTCGTGAGTGAAATCGTAAGTGCTCTTAGTACTCACGAAACCTCGTTTTTTCGTGACCGTAAGTTTTTCGAGGTTCTGAAAAATCAGATCCTTCCTCAGTTACTCGATTCACAGGATAAACTAAAATTATGGAGCGCCGCTTGTTCAACCGGTCAGGAAGCTTACAGTCTGGCAATGATCTGCAGCGATCTGCTCTGTCTTCATCCCGGTAAGGAAATACAGATTCTCGGTACTGACATCTGCAAAAAATCAATCAAAACTGCACAGAAGGGTGTTTACAGCGATTTTGAATTGAAAAGAGGTTTAAACACATGGCAGATCAGGCGTTTTTTCATTTCCGTAGAGGAGGGGAACAG
>JBKHHW010000100.1:0-10907 GCA_046538945.1 Chitinispirillaceae bacterium
GCCGATTCCCGAATGATGAACTTGGTCTGAAGCTCCTTGTGCTTGGTGCCGGACTCTCGCCCCTCGATCTTGTCCACGATCATGTTTATGGCGTAGTCACCCATCTCAAGCTTGGGCTGACGGACAGTCGTAAGCGCCGGCTCGATCACCATCGCGGCCGGAAGATCATCAAAACCCACCACAGCCCAGTCCCTGGGCACCTGCACTCCATTACGCTTGGCCTCCTTTATGATTCCTATAGCCACCATGTCCCCCGCGGGAACAAAGACGGCGGAAACAGCAGGATCCACCGCACGGATTTTATCGAAAACCCCGGTCCCGTTGTCCATCAGATCATCTTCCAATTCGAAAACCAGTTCCGGCCTGAAAGGAATGCTGTTGCGCTGAAGCGAAAGTTTGTAGCCCTGAAGTCTCTCCTGAGTGGGAAGCCCCTGCTTGTTGGAGGTCACACACGCGATGTTTCTGTGTCCCTTTTTGATGAGATAGTCGGTGGCATCCATGGCCCCGCCCGCGTTATTCACATAAACGCTGTCCAGAAGTTCACATCTGCGGGCAACCACGATGCTGGGCACACTCTCCTCGCGGAAAATATTGAGTTCCTCGTCAGTCACGGTGGAACTGATCAGGATCACCCCGTCGATGCGCCGTTCCCGGGCCAGCCGCTGGAACAGCTCCGCTTCGCTCTCTCTCTGACCGATGGTATCGAAAAGCTGAACCGTGTATTCTATATCCCGGTTGGTGCTCTTTATCCCCTGAAGAATTCTCACCACAAAAGAGGACGCCAGATTGGGCACAATCACCCCGATAGAATTCGACTTCTTGGTCGCCAGTCCCCGGGCGATCACATTGGGGTAGTAATTGAGATCCTTGGCAATCCTGAGAACCTTTTTCCTGGTCGCCTCGGAAATGTTAGGTTTATTGTTGATGACCATCGATACCGTGGCGGAGGTCACTCCCGCCCGCTCGGCGATATCCTTAAGTGTCACTGTCATACGCCACCACCTTTATAATGATTTCTGCCATTTACAATCTAAAAGTCAGGCGGAAGGACGCTTCATTCATCCCCACCGCAAGATCGGGCGCAAGCCCCATTTTCTCCTCATAATCACTCAGATGCGCGTCCACGACCGCATCAAAAATGGTATAGAGGTAGAAGAAAAGCGAATACCACAGATAGGAGTTGCGTCTGGAGAAAGCCTGATCGTACTGATCCTTCCAGTACCCCAGATGCTCCAGTCTGTGATCGTACTGCGCTGAGGTCGAATCTCTCATCCGGTTGTACTGCTCCTGAGCCCCGGACATCATGCGGTGATTGTTAAAGGCCATCACCCCCAGAGAAAACTGGGTCATGAACACCATCCCCGCTTTGCTCGGAGAGCCGTTGTAGAGCTGCCCCAGACCCAAACCGGGAATCGCCGCAAGCCAGCCGGCTTTCTGAGGATCCCGCAGCCCCGGCTCGACCCACAAACCGCTCTCGCCGGCAGCATCCATCAGATTGAACACATACCCCCCCATCATCCATGCCAAAGCATTATAGGAGGTCAATCTCGCCTGCCTGGCTTCGAAAAGGGCCCGTTCACGGTAGATAGAAAAGTTTCCCGCCCTCAGCATCATTAAATCGAACGCCTCGCCCTCAAGCCCCAGCGCAGCTTCCTCGCAAAAGCGCACCGAATCTCTGAACCGCTCAACCTCCACCCTGCGCCTGTTTTCCTCCGCATGCCAGAACAGAGCAACACCTCCTGAGACTGCTTCAAGCGCAAGAAATGTACCACCTCTGTAGGGATGCCCGGCATAAAACTGCCCCGCTCCCGGCAGTACCGCCGAAAGCTTCAGCGCCGTTCTCGATTCCGTTTCTTCACCTGCCAAAGCCTCCATCCCGAGATCGCCTCCGGACTGTTCCTGAGAGCTTCCGGCCATCACAGGGCTGACAACAAAGAACAACACACACACAAAGCATGCTGTCACTAGTAATACTATTTTCTGGCTCATTTATTTAATCCTTTAACCAAAAATAATACCTGCGCATTTTCCACACCCAATCTTATTTAATCCCGTTAAATAGGCAGTTCAGAACCCGAGTACGTCCGGGTATTGCGAATTGTTCCCGCAATGTGCACTGACCACTTCCGCACTGTACCACTTTGCTCTTTCCAAATCTTATATTATACGGTTCAGCACTGCAGAACGCGCATCTCTTTTCGGAATTTTCGGGGGAAGAGACTTACGACCGATATCCTGGAAAACAATACCGTTTAACTTGAAAAAACTGAACCGGACGGCTGCAGTGAGGTTTCCGGCACCGAAACAAAAAAAATCACCAAAAAACAACATAAACTCAAAACGGAGGTATTCCATGGCAGAAGCAACTCCCAGAGAACCACAGCACATGGAGTTTCAGACCGAAGCCAAACAGCTTCTTCACCTTATGATCCATTCGCTTTACAGCCACAAGGAAGTGTTTCTGCGCGAGCTGATCTCCAACGCTTCCGATGCCCTTGACAAGCTTCGCTTCGAATCGCTCACCAACCCGTCCCTGAGCGACGGCAAGGAGCTTGCGGTACGCCTGAAGCTGGACAAAACGGCAAAAACCATCACCATTTCGGACAACGGCATCGGCATGACCCGCCAGGAAATCATCGACAACATCGGCACCATCGCCAGAAGCGGCTCGAAGGCCTTTCTGGAGAAGATGACAGGTGACCAGAAAGCCGACTCCAACCTCATCGGCCAGTTTGGCGTGGGATTCTACTCCGCGTTCATGGTGGCAAGCAGCGTTAAGGTGATCACAAAGAAAGCAGGTTCGGATGAACCGGCAGTTCAGTGGGAATCGCACGGGGAAAGTGAGTACACCCTGAGCGAAACGGAACGGGAGAGCAGCGGAACAGATGTAATTGTCTATCTCAAGCAGGAAGAGAGCGAGTTTGCGGAATACTGGCAGGTCCGCTCCCTTATAAAGAAATATTCCGATTTCATCGCCTTCCCCATCTACCTTCCCGACGAAAAGGGCAAGGAGGAAGTGGTGAACCAAACAAAGCCGCTCTGGAGCCGCGCCCCCTCGGAAGTCACTCCCGAACAGTACGAAGAGTTCTACACTCAGGTTCTGGGCGGTTTCGGAAAACCTCTGAGCATCATGCACAACCGCGCCGAAGGTGTCCTTGAATACTCCTCACTTCTGTTCATACCGGAAAAATCACCCTTCGATCTTTTCTCCATGGAACGCAAGCACGGAGTGAAGCTGTATGTCAAGCGGGTATTCATTATGGACAACTGCAAGGAGCTCATCCCCGATTACCTCCGTTTCGTGCGCGGAGTGATCGACTCCGAAGACCTGCCGCTCAACGTCTCCCGCGAGATGCTTCAGAAGAATGCGGTAATAGAGCGTATCTCCAAAGCCGTTGTCTCCAGAATTCTGGGCAAACTCAAGGAACTTGCCGAAAGCGAACCCCAGGTCTACAAGAACTTCTGGAAGGAGTTCGGCCCCGTTTTCAAGGAAGGAATCCACACAGACCAGGAAAACAAGGAAAAACTGCTCGAACTGGTCCGCTTCCAGTCCTCCATGGGTGAAAGTGCCGATGACCTGGTTTCCCTCAAGCAGTACGTAAGCAGAATGCGTGAGGATCAAAAAGACATCTACTACATCACCGGTGATTCCCGCGACATAGTGGAAAAGAGTCCTCACCTGGAGGTCTTCAGAGAGAAAAGCATCGAAGTTCTCTACCTGACCGACCCTATAGACGAATGGATTGTCAACGACATCTATAACTTCGAGGGCAAGCAGCTTAAATCAGTCACAAAAGGCGATCTTGACCTGGGAGAACTGGGCAAGGATGAGGCCGCCACCAGGAAGAAGGCAGAATCCAAGTACAAGAAGCTCTCCGAAAGGATCAAGAATGTTCTCAGCGACTCAGTGGAGGAGGTCAGGGTCACCACACGGCTCAAGGACAGCCCTGCCTGCCTGGTCGCGGGCGAACACTCGATGGGCGCCCACATGGAGAAACTCATGAAAGCCATGGGCCAGGAGATCTCTGCCCAGAAGAGGATTCTTGAGATCAACCCCGAACACCCCATTCTCCGGAACATGAACTCTCTTTATGAAAAAAGCCCCAAAGATCCCCAACTCGAAAACTGGATAAAACTGCTCTTCGAGGGCGCACTCATAGCCGAGGGGCAGATGGTACCGGATCCGCTGGCTTATTCACAGAGAGTGAACGACCTGCTTGTAAAGGTAACCGAAGGGGAAAGCTGATTAAATCAAATTCAAAACAGGAGGCGGGCAGATGTCCGCCTCCGGAATGCATATGCCAATAGCTCTCCTTACCGATTTCGGCTCCCGGGACTGGTTCGCAGGCGAACTGAAGGGGGCTTTGCTCAGATTCTCTCCCCAGGCCAGAATCGTCGATCTGACCCATTCGGTCGAACCTGGTGATATCCGGGGCGGAGCCCTGGCGCTTTTATCCTCCTTCCGCTCTTTCCCTCCCGGCACCCTGTTTCTCTGCTCAGTCTCATACGGCAATATCAGCCAGAAGGCGGTTGCCGTTACTGCCGGGGGATATTTCTTTCTCTCACCCGACAACGGGCTTCTTTCCTGGGCACTCGGGAAGGTCGGGGATGTTTGGCTGCGGGAAATCGACAAGGAGAAATTCCTTCTGAACAGCGGCTGCGCCACATTCCCTGCAAGAGATCTGCTTTCACCTCTTGGAGCGAAAATCCACGATGGCCTGGAATTCTCGGAGAGCGGACCCCTGCTTGACAGTTATGCCAGACTCCCCTGGCCAGAAACGGAGTTTTCAGAAAACAGAGCAGCAGGTGAGATCATCTACATCGACGGCTTCGGAAACGCGGTCACCTCCGTTTCACCCCGGGAGCTTGCCGGTAAAAAATTCTCTCAGGCAAGATTGAAAGGAAACAGGATGATTCCGCTGGGGAGTCACTACGGGGAGGTTATGACCGGAATGCCCCTGGTTTATCCCGGTTCGGGAGGACTGATGGAAATAGGGGTGAACGGAGGGAGCGCTGCAGGTAAGCTTGGTTTAGAGGTGGGAGAAGGAGTTGAGTTCGAATTTAAGGATTAAATGATTCGGTTTTTACCCTGCGAGCAGCCCGGAGGTACTATACTACCATATTCAGAAATGCACTTGTGAGAAAGACAGCCTTCCCCACCGAACATTTTTTGTAAACACCGCCGTTTCCAATGTATTTTTATCTTTCCATCGCACCTTGCTCACCCTCTAAGCAGGAGAAAAGGCATGAACAGAATTCGTTTGGCGGTTTCAACGCTACTGGTCCTCTGGGCCGTCACGCTCAGCCACGCCGTCATCGGTGCGGGAATACACTACGGAATCGACCTTTCTCTGGGCATGGAACCCACCAATGCTTTCGGCGAAAGTGTATCCCTCTTCAGCGGGGAAAACCTCGATCTTGAGCTTATGGACACCAGCTTCAGTGTCAGTGCCGATTCGCTTCCACTCCTGTTCGTCACCCGCCGGAACTGGCAGAGTTCCCCCCTAAACCTCGGAGCCAAGGTGTATGTGGATATGCTGCCCTTCGTCGATGCGGTGGAACTCTCCTGCAATTTCGGAATGTGGGAGTATCAGGGTGCTCTGCAGTACATCGATCTGAACGCTCTGAAGGATGCGTCTCTCGACACTATTACCAATGCGCCCTATTCGGCCGCAACCTACAGCTATGCATCCACCCCCATGACCGTCGATCATTTCGACCTGGGCTATTTCGGCATCAGAAACACCCCCTACGCCAGGTTTCATGTGGATGCCTCTATCAAAAAGAAGCTGCTGGCGCTGCCTCCCATGGTTAACATTCTAAAACTTTACAGCGGAGCAGGGCTGAGCATGCACTTTGCAACCCCGGTCCTGAGCAGCAACCTGGTGCAGGAAGTGCTTGCGGATCAGAACCTGAGCTACGAAGAACTGGCGACCATGGAAAACACCGATGGCCTCTACAAGAAAGTGGTGGAACGCATCATCGACGGACTTAGCCAGCCCTCATTCGGCGCGCATCTGCTTGCAGGGGCGGAATTTAAGCTGCCGGTGATCCCCGCGGGTCTTTACGTTGACGGCAAACTCATGTTTCCCCTGGGATCGCTCGATCCGGATGTAGATCTGGGCGGAATCGGATTTCTGCTCAACGCCGGAGTTTCTCTCTCTATCTGAGCGTAACAGAAATGAAAATCCCTGCAGAATATATGCAGCATCCCGCAGGAATAAAAAGGAGAATCGATGGAAATTTTAAAAACAGTAATGCTGGGAATAATCCAGGGGCTCACGGAGTTTCTGCCCGTGTCCTCATCGGGGCATCTGGTGCTTGCCCAGTACTTTTTCGGAGTCAAAAATGAAAAGAGTCTGGTGGTTGAGGTTCTGCTTCATCTGGCGACCGGAATAGCAGTGCTTTTTGTATTCAGAAAAGATATCCTTGATCTGATAAAAGGGGTTTTCTCCTCCGATCAGCTCAAAAGAAGAGAATCTCTGACCTATTCGGGCTGGATAGTTCTGGGAACCATCCCGGCAGCATTCGCGGGAGTGTTTCTCAAGGACATGTTCGAAGTTTTTTTCAACAGCCCCCTTCTTGCCTCTTCAATGCTTCTGGTCACCGCGCTGCTTCTCTTCTTTTCCGGAAGCCGCAAGGACAATCCGGGAAAACTGACAGTGTGGAAAGTGATCGCCATAGGTCTCATTCAGGCAACGGCGATAACTCCCGGAATTTCAAGAAGCGGATCCACCATCGCTATGGCGCTTCTGGTCGGGGTATCACGGGAGGAGGCGGGAAAGTTCTCTTTTCTGCTTTCACTTCCGGCAATTTTCGGAGCCGCGCTGCTTGAAATGAGGGACATAAGCGGAATTTCCCTTTCTGCCACCAGCCTGGTATCCGGATTCGTAGCGAGCCTGATAGTAGGAATTCTGGCTCTCAAGCTGCTGCTTGCCTTTGTCAAAAAAGGGAAACTTCACTATTTTGGATATTACTGTATTGCGGTAGCTTTAGGCAGTTTCGCCTATTTCACATTCTTTCAGCACGCGTCCTGAAAAAAGACGTTTATGAGGAGTTCACAATGGAGCGACTTTGGGCACCCTGGAGAATGACCTACATCAGAGGAATCGACAGTAAAGAAGAAGGGTGCGTTTTCTGCAACAAGCCCAGACAGGACAACGACAGGGAAAACCTGCTTCTTTTCAGAGGAAAAAAGTGTTTCGTACTAATGAATCTCTTCCCCTACAATAATGGTCACCTGATGATAATCCCCTACCTGCACTGCTCTGATATTCTTGACCTTGATGGGGAAACCTCGGCCGAATTGTGGAATTTGACTGCTCTGAGCAAAAGGGTGCTGAGTGAGGCCATGCGCCCGGAGGGTTTCAACATCGGAATGAATCTGGGTCGGGGCGCCGGAGCAGGAATCGATCAGCATATCCACATGCATATAGTGCCGCGGTGGAACGGAGACACCAATTTCATGCCGGTACTAGACCAAACCCGCGTCATTTCCCAGGCTCTGGAGGAGACCTACGAAATCCTTCACCCCCTCTTCAAATCAATGGGGGCAACTTTTACCGGCTCAGAGCCCTGAACATACTTCCACAAAGTCAATTTACCATCCAAAAGCGTGGCATAGTTCTGATGCATCAGCCACGCTCCGGTGTTGAGGTACTCCCTGTGCCCGAAACGGACGATCTCGCCGTGGTGGGTGTGTCCGTAAACCACCAGATCGTATCCCTGCTCAAGAGTGCGGCGGGCCGCCTCTCTGTAATCTTCGACAATGGATGACCTGAGGCGACGGGTGGTGTATTTCCTGCTTGACCCTGAGCAGAAGATTCCAAAAGCCACCCCCAAATCGGGGTGAATCAATTTATAAAGCTTCTGATACGTTTTGTTTCGCAACAGTTTCCTCAATATCCGGTATCCCACATCTTTCTTCAGAATTCCGTCACCATGGAACAGATGCACTTTTTTACCCTGAAGATTCAGATCAAGTTCACCATGATGTATGTTGACTCCCACAGAGTTTTCCAGAAAAGAACCCAGGGCGAAATCGTGATTGCCGGCCATATAGTGCACTTTGACACCGGATTCGACTAACCGTGCCAGATCGTGAAGAACGGCGAAGTAATCGGGGCGGATGGCAAAACGGTATTCAATCCAGAAGTCGAACAGATCTCCCACGATGAAAAGATCGGTTGCAGACTTGAGCATCCGGTCAACCAGACTCCTGAAAAGCTTTTCTCTGTTCTCATACCCCGGCAAATCTATACCGAAGTGTGCATCGGAAATGAAATAAACGGCCTTGCGATCTGGATTCATTTACGTTTTTTCTAAATAATTGATGAGGTAAAAGTAGCGGACAGGTTACCCGTCTGAAAGCAGAAAATCATTTCAAAATAGAAGAACAGGCGAACGAAATCCGTCCGCCCCGAAATTCACCTAAAACAGATCTGCTCTAATAACGACAGATCACCGAGGAGTTTTATTCCCAAAGGTCATCAGTCGTATCGAGGTCACTTGCCATGTCACTGAAATTGGCATTTTCGTCATGAAGATTGCCAAAGTTCAACTCACGCATATCGTCATCGTATTCGAGGCCCTCGTCGATATACTTCTCGTCCACATCACGCAGTATTTCATCAGCATCAAACTGTTCATCTAGTATCATGGTTCTATCACCTCCCTCAAGCCTCTCTTGTTTTACTTTTCAAATTGCAAATTGAATAATAATGAATTTCTAAGACAGTGTCAATACTTTTCTTTGCTATTTCTTTTATTTTCCCTTTATTGCAGCAAAACTGCAGATTTGAAAACTAATACGCATCAATAAAAATTTAATTGCAAAAAAAAATTGTGCTCAGGCACTATCCCTACAGAATCGCTTTATCTTCATTTATAATAATATAGCTACCTAGTGAAATCACACCCGGAAGCAAAAGAAAATACCCCGAACAGGGGCAAAAAGGGCTATTCCGGAACAGAAGGGTTGATTGTTTGATGAGAGGGTTTTATTATTAGAATGATAGGAGTGAGCATTGACCGGGAGGGAACTTGAGGAATCTTGACTATGGTATAATCGGCAACTGTTCCAGCGCGGCCCTTATTTCAAAAGAAGGATCACTTGAATGGCTGTGTCTCCCCCATTTCGATTCACCTTCGCTGTTCGCAGCGATTCTCGATAACGAAAAGGGCGGAAGCTTTTCCATTATTTCTGAACCAGAATGCCAGCCTGTACAGCGCTATATACGCAACACCAACATACTTGTCACCTCTTTCAAAACCGCGGACGGGACCTTCGACCTCATTGATTTCATGCCCCGGTACAAATATGATGACGGCGGATATCACTGCCCCCCCGATATCATCAGGTACATAAAGGTACGCAGCGGCACTCCGAAAATCAAAGTGGATTACAATCCGAAGCTCAACTACGCCACATCCAGGACCGAAACTTTCAGAGTCGATGAGCAGTTCATAAAAAGCACTTCTAAAAACGATTCCTACGAATCAGTGTACCTCTACACCGGTCTGGATCTGGACTGTGTTCTCAATAAAGATGTGATCGAACTCAAAGAGGACTGTTTCTTTCTTCTGAGCTACAACCAGAAACTCCAGGAACTCGATAACGACTTCATCGATCTGGAATACCAGCGCACGAGAGCTTACTGGATGAGCTGGACTGCGCGCTCAGCCCTCTCCACATCTATGTACAAGGAAGAGATTACCAGAAGCCTTCTGGTACTGAAACTCCTCTCCTTTCAGCCCACAGGTGCGCTTCTTGCCGCCGCCACCACATCACTTCCCGAATCTATCGGCACCGAAAGAAACTGGGATTACCGCTACTGCTGGATACGGGATGCCTCCATGACCATTTCCATTCTGGCAAGACTGGGTCATGTCAGCGTGGCAAAGCGCTACATTCAGTTCATCCTCAACGTGATCCCCTTTAAGGATGAAAAAATTCAGATCATGTACGGGATCAGGGGTGAAAAAAATCTTGAGGAACGTATCCTGCCCCATCTGAGCGGCTATGAGAACTCACGTCCCGTGCGGGTCGGCAACGCCGCGTTCAACCAGAAGCAAAACGATATCTACGGAGTGCTGCTGGATGTGATCCACTATTTCCTGAGCAGGTTTCACTGTGATGCAGTTACAAAAGAAAGCTTGTGGACCGTAGTGAGATCCATTGCCAGAACGGTGGCTCGCACCTGGACGGAGAAGGACAGAGGCATCTGGGAATACCGCAGTTCCAAACAGCATTTCACCTTTTCCAAGCTTCTTTGCTGGATGGCCATGGACAGGGCAAGCTCCATTGCCGGACTGCTCAACCGTTCCAGCTTCGAAAAAGAATGGAAAGGAATCAGGAACCAGATTAAAAAGGATATCCTGAAAAACGGATGGAATGAGCGAATCCAGTCCTTCACCCAGTACTACGGAAGCGATTTTCTCGATGCGGCCAACCTGCTGATGGAACCTTACGGATTCATTTCAGCCGATGATCCCAAGTATATCGCAACAGTCAAAATGACAGAGGAGCGTCTGTGCCGAAACGGTCTTATGTTCCGCTACCGGAACGAGGATGACTTCGGGACACCAGAGTCGTCTTTCACACTGTGCTCCTTCTGGATGATATCGGCACTCTACAAAACCGGACAAGTCAAGAAGGCACAAAAGATGTTCGAAAAGCTGCTCTCCTATTCGAATCACCTGGGTCTGTTCAGTGAGGATATCGATTTCACCACCGGGCGCCTTCTGGGTAATTTCCCCCAGGCCTACAGCCATCTTGGACTGATCGACACCGCCATTACCCTCTGCGAAACCCCCAGGGTCGAGGAGGAAGAGGAGGACACCTCCGCGGTGCATTACGACGAATTCAGCTCTATACCTGATGGAGGTTAGAAAGGTTTAGACGTTCA
>JBKHHW010000101.1:0-10782 GCA_046538945.1 Chitinispirillaceae bacterium
CACATATGCCAGGTACCCGCAGAGCAGAAAAATTCCAAGAATAGCCAATGTCCAACCGGTTGTGAATTCCATATCCCCGCGCTGGCGTTTTCGAAAAGTTTCGGGCAGGGAGGCCCTAAAGCCTCCCTGTTTTGTGACGAAGTATCAACTCTTGATCTCTATCTTTTTACCTTTGATTTTCGGTTCTCCGGTTTTGATAAGAGAGAGCTCGAGCACGCCGTCTTTGTATTTGGCATCCACCTTGTCCTTATCCACGTTTTCAGGCAGGGTAAAAGCCCTGTTGAACGTTCCGTAGCTACGCTCAAAGTGGCTGTATGCCCCTTCCTCCTTTTTGAATTCTTCCTTTTTTTCACCGCTGATTGTCAGTGTATCACCCTCGATCGACACGTTTATATCCTCCTTTTTCATTCCGGGAAGATCAGCGCGCACAACGAACCGTTCCTTATCCTCGTTGATATCCACCCGCGGCCACATCTTGCCGGTCAGATCGCGGTCTGAGAGGAAAAACGGCTCATTGAAGAACTCATCCAGCATGCTGCGGAAGGTGGATAGCGGATTGCCTGTTCTGATTGCAGGTAGTGCCATAGGTACCTCCTTTGGAAAAAAAATTCACACAGGAATTTTCAGAGCCTCCCGGCATACGGAAGGCCATCCTGCTCAAAAAATGCAAATACTGTTCCTGCTGCATAAGTGCAGTATAGGTATCGGACCTGCGTTCCAGAATGCTTTTCGGTACACCTCTTTCGATTCGGCATCTTTCCTGCTTATAAAAAGACACGCCGGGGGATGCCCACGTTCACACTTTTAACTCCCCCTCCCTCCGCAGCACCTCAACCGATGACTTCAGCCCTATCACGATGAGACAATCGCCCTGCATGATTCTTTCATCGGGTCCCGGGGAAACTATACGCACCTCCTCCCCCCGCCGCACTCCTATCACGCTTACACCGAACCTCTCTCGTAACCGAAGCTCCCCCAGGGGCCTGCCCCGGGGACCGATCGAGGAGCCAACACACACTTCCTCCCAGTCGAAATGTTCCGGTTGTGCACCTAAGCGCACATCCGCACTGACCTCACTGAACATTTCTGATATGCGAACAAGTTCCCAGGTGTGCCCGATAATGATCAGTCTGTCACCGGGAGAAACGGGTAGAGACGGTTGAGGATCATAGTGTAGTCTGCCAGCATGCATAAAGGCCAGGATATACGCACCGCCAGCTCCGGGGAGAGGAATTTCCCCCAGTGTCCTGCCGGAAAAAACGGATCGGGAAGGGATACGGATCTCCCTGAAAGTAACCGGCCAGTTTATCTTTCCGGGAAGAATGGTCATGGCCTCCAAAAGCAGCTCCGAGGCCTGCTGGGCGGCATCCTGAAACGGGCGTAACACCACATGCGCTCCATTGCGTTCATAGCTCTCCGCCTGCTCCCTGCTGGTGGCAGTCAGGGCAATTTTTCCTCTGTAACGGTTCAGACGCAGGAAGCTTAGCAGCGCGGAATTGATATAATCACTACGGACAGTTCCCACAACCCATTTGCATTTTTTAAGAGGAAGCCGGGAGTACAACTCTGAATCGGTAGTATCACCATACACCACCTCTGCCCCCCAGCCGCTTAAAATGTGAAGTGTCCAGGGGTCGAAATCGACCCCAACAATCTGTTTACCATATCCAAGCAGACGTTTGGCGATACTTCTTCCGTATGGCCCCAGGCCTATGATTACCGCATCCGGCTCCATGACACCTGCGCGCACATCGCCTGTTTCTTCCCGGAACGGATTGCGCCGCTCGAATACTTTGAGCGTATCGGAAAGAAGAGAGTAGAGCCTGCCGGAGTACTGTATCATATAAGTGGAAAGAAAGATGGTTACCACACCTACCAGCGTGATGATCCCCATGATCCGCGAACTGATATGACCCAGTTCAAGACCCATCGCCGCAAGTATCAGGGAGAATTCGCTGATCTGGGCGACGGTCAACCCGGCATGAAACGACGTGCGGCGCCGATATCCCATCATTCCCATAATTATCAGTACGATAAGCGGATTGCCGATGAGTACAAAGGCGGAAAACAGAAGCGCGGTTCCTAACCCGGAAGCGGCGGTAGACCAGTCAAGCCTGGCTGCGAGTGCAACGAAGAAAAAGAGGATCAGAAAATCCCTGATCGAGGCCAGACGCCCCGCAATAGCATCACGATACGGTGTCGAAGCGAGCGACACTCCCGCAAGCAGAGCCCCCATTTCTACGGTGAAACCCAGCAGCTCGCTGATCATTCCCAGAACGGCGGCCCAGGCGATTCCAAAAAGGCTCAGCATCTCCTGAGAGTCGGCCAGTTTTTCAAGGAGCTTGGGCAGAACATACTTCATCATCAGGTAAATCCCCGCAAAAAGACCGATACCCTTGACCGCACTCAGCAGAACAAAATCCAGGGGCTCCGCGGAGTGCTGCAGCCCCTGGCCTAAAGTGGTAAGCGCCACCAGGATCACAACCGCTGCAAAGTCCTGAACGATCAGAAAGCCGATGGCGATGCGGCCATAGAGAGAATCGATTTCTTTTTTGTCAGACAGAAGCTTTACAATGATTATAGTGCTGGAAAATGTGAGTGCCACAGCAGTGTAGAAGGCACTGACTGAAGAAAAACCGAGAGCCCGTGAGATGAAATATCCCACAGAGGAAGTAAAGGCGATCTGACCTAGTCCGGTAGCCAGAGCAACCGGGCCGATGGTGCGTATATAGCCGAGTTCAAGGCGCAGTCCGACCACGAAAAGCAGCAGCGCAACTCCAAGCTGGGAGAGAAGTTCAATATACTCATAGCTCTGGATTATGGCCAGATAGGAGGGGCTGACTATTATCCCCGTTATCAGAAACATAATCAGAAGAGGTTGGCGCAGGAGTCGTCCGGCGAAACCCAGAAGCGTGGCGATGAGAAGTATGGAAGTAATCTCGTAGAAAGGGTTTCCGGAAATCATATAACTTTGCTTCTGAGCAGGACAACAATGGCGGGTGCAGCCGCATCGATACCGAAAAACACCACTACCTTCTGCAAGGACCGTACCAACACAGGCCAAATTCAATAAAGGATTGCCCGGGCAGTGTGTGGGCATGTGAGCGAAATCATGAACCTCGGGACGGCAATGTTAATAGCCCTGTTATGACTTCTATGGAATTTATATATTATGATTTCTATGATACTGTCACTCCACAGAAAGGTGAACCCATGCCACTTCTTACCCTGAGCGTCTCCACCGAAATCGATGAAAGCCGTAAAGGTACCCTTTTAGGCCAGCTGTCCTCCATGGTGGCCGAAAGTCTCAACAAGCCGGAAAAGTATGTGATGGTGACCGTTGAAGAGAAGGCGATGATGATGTCGGGGACGACCGCTCCGGCCGCCTTTGTAAATCTTAAAAGCATCGGGGGGATCAGTGACGAAAGCAACAAGGTTTTTTCAGAGAAGATATGTGATCTGCTGAAAAAAGAACTGGGTATAGAGCAGGACAGGGTATATGTGAACTTTTCCGATGTGGCGAGAGGGAACTGGGGGTGGAACGGGGGAACGTTCGGGTGAAGTGGAGGAGGCAGGAAAGAAATCGGCAACGAGATGTAATAAACAAACACTTTTATTGAAAGTGAAAGTCATTTCGTTGCCACTTTTCCATAATCCCGCCGCAAATCCAGTGTGTGCAAAGCATATCCGCACTGGCTCGATAAACCAGGTAACACAAATACCCGCCGAAAAGGTTCAGCAGTATGGGTATAATTCCGTTAAGCTTATCGGTAGACATTACTCTAAGAGAAATGAGTTGTTGAGCTCGTTGAAGTTTCTGCGTTCAGGAAAAATCTGCCGGCTCGGATGAACACTGTCCTTAAATCTCAGGCTCAGAAACCAACTTTCTCCATCCAGCACGATCCGTGTAAGGAACCGAAAATTCGATCTCTCCTATGGTTCCATTCAAAGTATCTGCATAAGCGAGTTTCTTGAAAACTGCACTGTCCACTTGTTTGATCATGTGTTCGTCCAACAAATTACCTGCTACCACATGTTCATTTCTATCGATTTTTCCCAAATTGATGTTTTCTTCAGAAGTCCTGAATTCTATATCATACAACTGCGCATCATGGTCGTAAAATCCCATGAAACGAAATATTAAACAGTAGGTATCTTCATTTTCCAAATATACCCTAACTGTTTTATGATGAAAACTCACCTGCGTGTTCAAAAGTATTGTTCCTGCACATCGCGCCCCTGCTTTTATAAAAGCGACTTCTTCATCGAGCACAATGTCGGATAGCGGTGCCTTTTCCTCATAGGAGCTGCTCTCCGGAATGGATTTTACTGATATGCAGTTTAAAAAAACCGAAACAGCTGAAATGAAAACGGCGATTGTTCTTAACTTTAGCATCATTATTCCTGAGTGATTGAAACCAGCATCCTTACTTTGAAAAAGTAAGATAAATATGTTCAGGTAATAAAAAAAGATAATGGCTAGGGGCATTGTAAAGGGGAAAGAACTAAGCGATGGCTCAGGACCGTTCGTTATACAGACCAATAAACTGCCGTGAAGCAGAAATCGCATTCCGTTTACGGCCAGGATTTTATTCCGCGGTGTGGAGACCCTGTCCGGCGGAAGCGGTCAAGGGCCAGGCACATGTAAGGTAGCACCATAAGAGGAACCGCCAGACATCCGGTCGCCCCGGAGGTGAATTTCACCTCCGGGGCGACTGGAGGCAAGCTCAGACAACTTCTTCTGGTTCAGTATTTGCTATGTTTCTCTCTCTTGATTTGGTTTCAGAACCGGAAAAAAACGGCTGACTCATAACCTGCGGCTTTTCAATGCTTTAGATGCATTCCACAGATACGCTGCTTTCATGCCTTCTGCAAAAGGCATGAAATACATCAAATCTGATATCCTGAAATCACGCCCGGTTGGGCCAGAAGAGGACCTGTATGGATCAATCTCCACGACCAGACACCAGCAGCAGAAAATGGTACCAGATGTCCACCCACGAGGTGCTGGACCGAACTAAATCATCGAAAGAGGGGCTCAGCTCCCAGGAGGTGCAGAAGCGGCTTGAGCAGTACGGAAGAAACAAACTTCCCACCAAAAAGGCACCCTCCGTTTTCACGCTTATACTGCGCCAGTTCAAAAGCCCTCTCATATACATATTATTAGTAGCCGGAATCATTTCTCTGGTGATCGGGAATCTGGAGGATGCGGTTTTCATCTTCATAGTTGTTTTGATTAATGCGGTGGTGGGCACGATCCAGGAATTCAAGGCCGAAAAGAGCGCGGAGGATCTTCAGAAGATGATCCAGGCCAAAGCCACCGTGCGCCGGGACAGCCAAGAGAACCGCATCGACGCGGAAATGGTGGTTCCCGGAGATATCGTGCTTCTGGAATCGGGAAACCGGGTACCCTGCGACTGCAGGATAATAAGCGAACGCAACCTGGGAATAGATGAATCGATCCTGACCGGTGAATCCACCACAAGCCAGAAGCAGACCGACGTGATTGAAGATGAGGATGTGGATACCGGGGATCAGGCGAATATGGTATTCGCGGGTACATCCGTCATATCCGGCCGGGCGGAAGTGGTGGCGGTTGAAACAGGTTTTTCAACTCAGCTGGGCAAGATCTCAGAAGCGGTGACCCAGACCGAAACGGGAGAGCTTCCTCTGGTGCAGAGAATGAACCGTTTCGTGAAGCAACTCAGCTTTATCATTCTGGGGGCGGTGTTTGTACTTGCTGTTATCACTTTTGCCAGAGGTACACCACTGATAGAGGTGTTTTTCATGGCGGTGGCGCTGGCGGTTTCGGCCATCCCCGCAGGATTGCCTGTGGCCATGACCATCGCCCTTTCCATCGGAGTCAACCGTATGGCCCGGCGGAAAGTGATCATACGGAAACTCCCCTCGGTGGAGGGCCTGGGAAGCTGCACCTATATAGCAAGTGACAAGACAGGTACCCTGACCTCGAATGTACAGACAGCAAGGAGAGTTGCTCTGTGCGAGCAGAACAGTTTTCAATCACTCGATGTAACCGGCCAGGGATACACCGGGGAAGGCAAACTCGAGCGTGATGGAAAGGAACCGGAAAAAAAGCTGATAAAACGGGCGGTTGCCTTTGCCAAAGCAGGAGTTCTGTGCAACGAAGGTTCACTTAAAGAACAGGACGGTTCCTGGACACACGACGGTGACCCTATCGATGTTGCGCTTCTGGCACTGGGCTACAAGGCCGGGCTGGATACGGTAGACCTAAGAAACGAAACGAATATACAGGCAGAAATTCCCTACGAATCCGAAAGAAAGTACCAGGCGGTGTTTTACCGGGAGCAGGACGGTTCTTATACAACAGCGGTCAAAGGGGCAACCGAGGCGATTCTCCAGTTCTGTAAGTTTGTCCCCAGTTCTGAGGGGAAAACCGAAATCGACCCGCACAAAATCCATGAAATGGAGGCACAGCTCACCAGCCAGGGATTCCGCGTTCTTGCAGTGGCGACGGGAAAAAACGGGGAGCCCTCCGATCTGCAGAACCCGACGGAGGAGGATATCCCGGATCTGACCTTTCTGGGCCTGGTGGGATTCATCGACCCTCTGCGTCCTGAGGCCAAAGAGGCTGTCGAAGAGTGCAAGAAGGCGGGAGTGAAGGTGGGGATGATCACGGGGGATCACCCCAGAACCGCACTTGCCATCGCGAGAGATCTGGGAATAGCGCAGGATGAGAAGGAACTTGCAACGGGAAAAGATCTGGACAAAATTAAAAAAGAAAACGAAGAGGAGTTCAATCGGAAGGTAAGGGTGGCATCCGTGTTTGCCCGGATAAACCCCCTCCAGAAAGTGGACATAGTCAAATCGCTGGTATCGGGAGGGGAATTCGTGGCGGTTACAGGCGACGGGGTGAATGACGCTCCGGCACTGCGCAAGGCCAACCTGGGGGTGGCCATGGGGTCCGGAAACGATGTGGCCAAGGACACCGGGTCCATTATAATCGCAGACGACAATTTTGCCTCCATAGTGGCGGGAATAGAACAGGGACGTATCGCCTACCAGAATCTTCGCAAGGTGATCTACCTGCTTATCGCAACCGGAGCCGCAGAGGTCATACTGTTCACGTTTGCGGTGATTCTGGGAACGCCCATACCGCTGGTGGCGGTTCAGCTCCTGTGGCTCAACCTGGTGACAAACGGCGTGCAGCACGTGGGCCTCGCCTTTGAAAAGGGAGAACCGGGAGTGATGAAAAACAGACCACGTGATCCCAAGGAGAAGATATTCAATCCGCTCATGATCCAGGAGACCATAGTGGCGGGTGCCACCATGGCATTTGTGGGCTTCGGGCTTTGGTGGTGGCTCATGTCCCGAAACATGGATGTTGCCGATGCACGCAATATCATGCTGCTGCTTATGGTGCTGTTTGAGAACTACCACGTATTCAACTGCCGCTCGGAGCTAAAATCAGTTTTCAGAATTCCTCTGAACAACCCCATTCTCTTTCTGGGAGTTGGGGCCGGCCTGACCATCCATATTCTTTCGCTTTACGTTCCGGTTCTGCAGGACGTTCTGGGAACCAGGCCGGTGACACTGAGTCAGTTCGGTCTGGTTCTGGCGCTTGCGGCGAGTGTGGTGGTGACGGTCGAGGTGTTCAAGGCGATCAGTAAAAGAAGCAGCTAAGGGCGGTTTTGAGGAGCGGAGAGGAGAACAGGGAGGGGGACTGGGGAAATCGGATATGGTTCAGGATGCGGGAGCTGATGGAGTGAATAGGGAAATTTTATATGGTCCGCGGCTGATTTCGGAGGCCCCGGAGGTGAATTTCACCTCCGGGGCCTCCGAAATAACCGATTGTCGTTCAATGAGTTACATTCATATCGTCACAGCAGAACCGTTTTCTCCTTACGTAAAAGAACGATTCAGCGGTAAACTGCTGTAAGGAGAAATACCGGGTACTCTCTCACCTCACCATCTTCACTTTCGCGGGACATCTGAAAAACGGTAGATACTTTGATATCGGAAAAGCCGGCCGTTTCGGCCATACGGGAGAGTTCTCTCCGATCAAATCCGTTATGTCCTCTGAAACCTTCACCATGAAAACTTCCGTCCTCACTGTCCAGATCTGCAATGCAGAGATAGCCCGGCTTCCGGAACATGCCACTGAACACGGATAAGATTTGTGGAATATCGGGAACATGGTGCAGAGTCATCTGCGAATAGATAAGATCGAAAGTATCATCAGGAGGGCTGTTGAGTGTAAGATCGGTTCTTACCGCCTTCATGTTTTTCAGGCCACGCCGGGTAATTTTTTCCCTGGTGACAGAAATCATCTCCCCGGAACTATCGGCCAGAAGCATGTAACCCAAAAAGGGCTGCAGTGCGAAACTGAGAAGGCCGGTACCGCATCCGTATTCAAAAGAGCGCATATGGTGTGAAAGAGGAATACGGTTTCTGATGTTTTCAGCCACGGTCCGGGCCATCAGTTTTCTTTGGGGATTCTTGTCCCACTCTCTGGCTTTTCTATCGAATTCGTTCACGGGCGGCTCCGGGTGCACGTTTCAGGTTATGCCCCGGAGGTGAATTTCACCTCCGGGGCAATCCTATCATTCCAATTTAAGATATATAAAGGAATAAGCGAAAACACCAATGTATGCCTTCTCCGTTTTCACAACCAGTACAGAATAAAACCAGACCACATCCAGCCAAAAGGGTAATTATGATCCATTATGCGCATCAGTTATTTTCCCCTATATCCGCGGCCTTCATCCGGCCTTCAAGCACCATTGACCAAACGGTACAATCGATATGCTGAAGAACAGATATGCTACATGGCTCATCCTGATCATCGGAATATTCTACCTGCTGATAGTAGGTAAATCGCTTCTGATCCCGCTGGTACTGGCGGTATTCATCTGGTATCTGATAAATGTTCTCACCGATGTATTTGCGAAACTGCCTCTGGGTCCCAGACACAACCTTCCCCGTCCGATTGCGTTTTTCGGAGCACTCATATCCATTGGAATCATGATCTACTTCATTGCAAACATCATCACCACAAATATTGTCGAAGTGGCTGCCGCAGCTCCCGCTTACCAATATAATCTTGAGCAGATGAGCCGAAATTTTTTTGCAAAACTGCCCCTGAGAGAGCCGTTGTCCCTTCCTATGATCCTGAACAGTCTGGATTTCGGATACATGGCCCGGATTTTTGCCAGAGAAATCACCAGTTTTTTCAGCAAAGGCACCATTGTTCTGATTTATCTCATTTTTCTCTTTCTGGAACAGCGCAGTTTCGGCAACAAATTTCTGGAACTGATCCGCGACCCCGAGCGTCAGCACGAAATCAAAATGCTGATAAACCGCATCGATTCCGACATACGGACCTATCTTGGAATCAAAACCATCTCAAGCCTGATCACAGCTCTATTCAGTTATCTGATCTTTTCCAGCATCGGACTCAATTTCGCGAGTTTCTGGGCATTTCTGGTCTTTTTACTTAACTACATTCCCACCATCGGATCCATCATCGCCACAATCTTCCCCTCGCTGCTGGCTCTGGTGCAGTTTGAGAGCTTCGGCCCCTTTATGATAGTGGCGATCGGCGTTACATCTGTCCAGCAGCTCATCGGCAATTTCCTCGAGCCCCGCTTTCTGGGCAACCGGCTCAACCTCAGTCCGCTGGTAATCCTGATTTCTCTGGCTCTGTGGGGAAAACTGTGGGGAATTCCCGGAATGCTTCTGTGCGTGCCCATCACGGCAATCGTGATGATCATTTTCTCCCATTTTCCCCAGACCCGCGCTATAGCGGTAGCTCTTTCGAGAAACGGAAAGATCAGAGCCGAAGCACACGCCAAGGAAAAAGATATGATCAAAGAAAGCTTGATCGAGTAGAGAAGCTGATTGGAGCGGGGAACCTTTCCCCGGAGTTCCTAAGATAAAACGCAAGTGTTTTTTCGGATTTGAGCATCCAGTCAAAGGCAATAGCCGATTAGTATCGGCATTTTTCCCATCGGGAATACCTACCGACGTACACATTTTCTAACTCCCGGATTTGGACCTGTTTTTAAGTCACTGAAACAGGTGCTACTTCTTTTTCTGGTGTCCCATTTGGATTAATTTCATCTACATTGTATTTTTTCTCTTCATTGGGGCGTGGTGATCCCGTACTCTGTGCTAAAGCACTTTGGGACCCATTGCCCTTTCTTTTTTTGTTCTGCCTCGCCCATACAGGAGCCAATACCTCCGCCGGTTGGAACCGCCTTACTTTCTTCTGATACTGTTGTTCCGGAACCGCAATAGCTGCAGAACTCACCTCCTCAGTGGAACAGCGAAAAAAGCCTCCCCCTCTTAGGAGGGGAAGGCAGGTCAGACGCTTTTGCGCGACCCTGAGGTGGTCTTCAGTACACCATCACTTTGCGCATTACCGCCCTGTCGATTCCGGTATTTATTCTGACTATATACATTCCTCTGGAAAGCCCGCTCTTGTCGATCCTTACTGTATGCATTCCCTGTGAAAGGGAATAGTCTCGGCCGCGGATCACTCTTCCGTCACAACTGAGAAGCTGCATGGATACCTGCGATGCCTCAGGCATTTCGTAGTGTACCGAAATTGCCGATCCCGCATTTGTCACTCTGACCCTGAAATCTTTATGCACCGCCGCCGCTCTCTTCACCGGCACGGTAGCTCCGCCGCTTTCCACCGCACCCAGATCGGGAGCACTGCCGAAATAGCTGATCCCATCCGTAACCACACCGGCATCAACCAGAGGACTTGACTCCACCGGCTTGAGAAAACCGTTGCTC
>JBKHHW010000102.1:0-10770 GCA_046538945.1 Chitinispirillaceae bacterium
ACCGGATCGGCAGCATCCGACAGCACCCAAGCCGAATCCTCTGCCTCGGCTGAGAAGCAGTCAGTTGTTCTCAAAGTGAAAACAGATCCGGAAAGTGCAACTCTGAGTATCGATGGAAAAAAATACGGACTCACTCCTGCAACAGTCACAGATCTCGATACAGGTTCCTATAGCATTGAATTGAGCAAAAGCGGTCATTACAGGCGAAAGGCGAAGGTCAGAATCGAAACATATGGCCTTACGGAACTCGATTTCGAACTTCTCAGGCCTGCAGTACTGGTTATTCAGAGTGATCCCCCCGAGGCATCTGTCAGTATCGACGGCCAGCCGGTGGGGGAAACGCCTTATGAGAACAAACGGCTACGTCCCGGAGAACACACTATCACACTGAGTATATCCGGGTTTGAACCTGTTGAGAAGAAAATCACACTGGAGTCAGGCGGTTCAGATACTCTTGCACTTGCTTTCGAGACAGAGGATGCCAAGGTCGTTGAAGGCAAAAAGAGATCTTTTTTCAATCCTGGAATAGTATTGATTTCATTTTTCATTTTCACGGCCGTATTAATCGGAATAGAAAAGACATCTCTTTGAAAACTGGCGCAGCTGCATTAATTATCCTTTTCGCCTTGTCGGCCACTGTGTCTGCCGATACAAGTTCGGTTCTCGTTCCCGGAGGAACTTTTTTTAGAGGAAGCACTGAGGGCAAGGAGGACGAAAAACCTGTGGGCAAGATACAGGTGAGTTCGTTCCGTATGATGGCCAGAGAGGTTACCTATGGTGAGTACCAGAAGTGTGTCAAAGCGGGAAGATGCACACCTGCTCATTACGATGACGGCAAGTGTCTTCGCTGGACCGGGCGGACGTTCAAAAAGGCGAGGGTTCCGGAAAAGTACCGGGAACCCGATATGCCGGTCGTGTGCGTCACCTGGCATCAGGCCAAAGCATACTGCAGCTATGTTGGCATGAAACTTCCTACAGAGTCTCAGTGGGAGTATGCTGCGAAGGGGAGGGATGCGGGGCGGTACTCCTGGGGAAACGCTTCCCCGGATGCCAGCCGGTGCGCCTTAAAAGCTCCCCACCGGGTGAAATCGTTCGCTTCCAACAGTTTCGGGCTTTACGACATGACAGGGAATGTATGGGAATGGACGGCCGATTACTACGACAAGGATTCCTATTCTGAATCCGGCAGCAAGGATCCGCAAGGGCCCGATGCCGGTTTCTACAGAGTTCTGCGCGGTGGAGGGTGGTACAGCGGTCCTAAAGAGCTGCGTGTCTCCAAGCGCCACTGGTTTTCGCCCAATTTCGCGGAGGTGAGTGTCGGGTTCAGGTGTGCCCGATAGTGTTGGGTGGCAGTTAACCGATTTGTTCCTTCAGGAGAGGTGAATTGTGAAGCATATAACAGTGTTTATCCTTTCTCTGTTCGTTGCCGTGTCCGCGGAAGAGAGCGTGGACATTGTGCGCGAAAGTAAAAACATTCAGGTCGACGGCTTTCTCATGGAGTGGAATTCCGGGAAGGCCCGTCAGTGGAAGAATTCCGACTGGACCTGGGATGCGGTGAATACTCCGGCGGGTGTTGCCGGATACTTCTCCTTAGGCGGTGAAGACCCCTGTTCCAGCTGGGTTTTCGAGATAGTTCCGGAGGGAGAGGACAAGGAATTCCAAATCAGGATACCTGGCATTTTCGACGGGGAGTTCTATGCTGTCGACGAGGCCCGCTATGACAGTCTCGGCAGACCGACTGTGGAATGGCTTATTCCCTGGAGTGCGCTGGGGAAGGAGAAAGCTGTTGGCAAATACGTGGTGCGCATGAAAGCGGGAAGCGGGTGTGAAGACAATCTGGAGCCGGTTGTCCTGAACGGAGTGCGTGAGGAGAAGGTGAAGATCATCACTCCGAAACTGATTTCCAAAGGGTTGCTGATAGTACTTCTTCTGGTTCTGTACGTGAGGGTCAGGAAGTATGTCAAAAAGGCCGAGGCAAAGAACAGGAAGAGCGAGTATACGGAATAAACCAGGCGTCTGCAGTTGAAATATAAAAGGGGCGGAGAAATCTGCCCCTTTTATATTTGTCCGGAATGTTTTCAGATGCTTTCGTACGGAATAGCCTCATCGATGAGCATTACCGGGATGTCTTCACGGATCGGGTAAAGGTACTTGCGGTCCTCTCTGAGCAGTCCCGCGTCAATCGGTTCCTTCACGACCTCTCCACCACGGTTCTTGATTTCCCCTTTTTTGATTTTTGCATTGATTTTCTTGATCTCTTCACCTTCGATCAGTGTAAGATCCTGTTTGGTTTCAGGACAACAGAGGATGTCTAGCAGTTCCTTGTCAACCATAATGGAGATACTCCTTAGTAGAATGTTTAACCTGCAGTAAAATTACATTTTCGATAAGCATCAATGCAAAAAGAACCTCTCCTGTCCTGATTGAATGCCTCCATTTTGAAAAACGGTTGTCTTCCGATCATGGCTTGAACCGTTTGCCACCAAACCCAGGGTGTTTTATATTGATCAGGATGCATCCGCACCAAACAGTTAGGAAAAGAAGATGTTCCTGCCTTATTCAACAGATGAGCATGATGGAAAAATTGGGATTGTTTCGGTCGCCATAGTTGCGTTCTGTCTTCTTCTGCATTTTGTTGTTTCACTGCATGATCGTTCTGTCAGAATGGAAATCGTGGAGCTGCAGAGAAAGATTTCAGAGCAGGTCTATTCTGAAGAGCACCTGGTGCATCTGTTCTCAAAAAAGGCGAAGGAAGCTGTCGGGGAGGTGGATGGCGCGTCGGAGTTTGATGAGTATAGAAGCAGAGTCAAACAAAGGGTAGATTCTCTGCTCGCCCGCATTGAATATCTGCAGGACAACCGTATGTGGCTCAATAAACTGGCCTTTGTTCCCGAAACGAGGAATTTGCTGTCAGCGTTGCTTTCCATGTTCACCCACGCCGGCTGGATGCACCTGATTGGCAACATGGTTTTTTTCTATGTCGCCGGTGTGGTGATGGAAAAGTATTGGGGGCACGTTCGGTTTCTGGCAGTGTATCTTCTCTGCGGAGTGGTTGCAATCCTGTTTCATATTTTTCACGGAGCACTTTTGGAATCCGGCACCGATTGGGCATCCAGACCCCTTGTGGGAGCTTCGGGCGCGATTGCCGGAGCCATGGGCGCGCTGATCGTCGTGTTTCCCAAGAGCAGGGTGCATATATTCTACTGGGTATTCAGGTTCATGGGCACATTCAAAGTGAAAGTGCTTTACTATCTGGGTTTCTGGTTAGCTTCCCAGATTTTCTATATTGTTCTTGATCCCGGTATGAAATCCGGAACTGCTTTTTCCGCTCACGTGGGCGGCTTTGCCGCCGGAGCACTCTTCGGTTTTTTTTTGAAGGGGGATGAGCTGAATCTTGAGAATCAGGCTGCTGTTTCAAAAGCCGGTGGAGGAGCGGGATTCGTGATGCTTTCTTCCGATAACCAGGACGTAAGCGAATCGAAGATGGCGGGTGTACGTGAAGATGTACGGGTTCCGCAGGTGGTTCAGGGCTGGATGGCACTCGAGAAGGGGAATAGGGGGGAAGCTTCCGAAAAAATTGTGCGGGGGATCGATTTTCTGTTTGCGGATCCCGCATTGAACCGTTCGGAGATAGCTGATAACATAAGAAAGCTTGGGACCGCATGGCGCCAGTTGTCATTGGGCGGAACGCATGTGTATCAGTGGGGCAAGCAGCTTCAGAAGCTGAACATGGATGAGTGTGCACTGCTTTGTTTCGACATGGCGTTCCAGGCAAAAGCTCCCGGGCATGTGAAGCTGAACTCGCTTTTCGCCGCGGCTTCTCTTCGGATACGCATGCGCCATGAAGTCGACAGGGCGCTGCGGGATCTGAACTGGATTAGAAAAGCCGCCCCCGGCTCCATTCCTGCCCGGGAGGCGCAGCGGATCCTGGAGAGTCGTCAAAGATCGTGAACAGAACACCAAACCCGAAATCCCGGTCCGATCGGTTCTGCATCGCATGGGCTACCCCGTTTCAGAATTCTCCCGATGAAAAATCGGGATCAAGGGTGAGTGGATAAGTTGCCCTAACAAATAGGTAAGGTTTGTTTCATCAGTAAGGAGAATTGGACTATCCATCGACTCCGTGCGAAGCAGATCCTCACTTTCAATCTCTACTTCCCGGCTATCTCCTCCGGAAGCGGATCTACTATATCCTCCTTCTTCTCTCTGAAAATTCTGCTGAAACAGAAAATGTTCAGAACCAGTATCAGCCCCCAGGCTCCAATGAGAAACACCCAGCCCGCGATGGAGATCTGATTCATCTGACTGCCTCCTTCTGAGGTTTATCTGCGGATTTCTGATCGAGCTTGCGATACTTCCATGCAAAATAGATCACCATGTTCAGTCCCACCAGGATCAAAAACAGCAGAGCCCGGATAAAGGTGATGAAGTGAACTTTCTTTCCTGTCCACCAAAGAAAGCTCACCTCCTCATCAGGCGATATGCCGGCAAGAGATATGACATTCCACCCGTCGGTTACAAGCCAGGCTACAAGAATAATGATGAGATAGGTGGGAGTGACGTACTTCAGAACAAACTTGAAGAATCGGGGAATTCTGATATGTGCACCGTTCATGAGCTCTTTCCATCCTTTTTCGGCTCCGAAGATCCAGGAGAACACAACCGCCTCCACGGTTCCGAAAAGGACAAGCAGCATCGTGCCGCCCCAGAAATCCATTTCGTCAACAGCTCCCGCCGATACTCCGAAAACCGCCACAAGACTCATTACAAGCGATATGGATGCGGTGATGGCGACTGAGCCTCTCCGCCTGCATCCGAGCTCATCTTCGAAAAAGGAGATGGAGGGCTGGATAATGGATATGGAGGATGTCAGCCCGGCAAAGAAGAGCAGGCTGAACCAGATCGTCTGGAAAACGGAAGAGAGCGGCATGTGGCCGAAGATGACCGGCATGGTGTTAAACCCCAGGCCGAACGTTCCCATTTCGGCAATCGTCTTTATGTTTGCGGCTCCGAAGATGACAATTGACATGGGAATTACGATCGTTCCGCCCAGAATTACTTCTGTAAACTCGTTTGCGGCGCAGGCGGAAAGGGAGGACAGAGCCACATCCTGGTTTTTCTTCACATACGATGCGTAGGTGAGAATCGCTCCGATCCCCAGGCTCAGAGTGAAGAACATCTGCCCCGAGGCTTCAAGCCACACCCTCGGTTCAAAGAGTCTCGAAAAGTCTGGGTTCCACATGAATCCAAGCCCCTTGCCTATGTCCGGAAGAGTGAGAACCCGCACCAGAAGCACCAGCCCGAGAATCACGATAAGTGGCATGAGAATCTCGCTCACTATCTCGATTCCCCGCCTGACCCCCAAGGTTATCACCGCGAAGTTGAGTATGAACGTTATGATAAAGAAAAAGAATGCCGCGGGAAACGATCCGAATATGGTGGTCTTGAGAGTGATGTAGTCTCCGAAAAATTCACTGATCGTTCCCGCCCGGACAACCTCCATGAGTTGACCGTTTAGAGAGTACCAGGTGAACCCGAGCAGCCAGGATTCTATGAAGGTATAATAGAAAAAGATCAGAAGCGGACCGAAAACGCCTATGGACCCGACATACTTGGCCCAGGGCTTCCTTACAACCGCATTGAGAATACCCGGTGCGCTTCCGTGGGAATACTTCCCACCGTAACGTCCCAGGGTCCATTCCATCCAGGCCAGCGGTATCCCCAGAAGCAGAAATGAGATGAAGTAGGGGATGAGAAACGTTCCCCCTCCGTATGAAGCGGCCTTTACAGGAAAGCGCAGAAAATTTCCCAGCCCCACTGCACTTCCGGCCACAGCCAGTATGACTCCCAGTTTACTGCCCCAGTTCTCTCTTTGTGCAGGCATCCGTTTTGGTTTCTCCTCTTAACATTATGTATTAAGTCTGAAGGTAAACTAAAAAATGGATTCCTGTTTTGGCAAATTCAAGCCTTCATGCTGCCCCGGGGAGAGTGAAAAAATAAAAAAACGGCTCCCTCTGCGGGAGCCGCCCTGTGCCTGTCACTTTTTCCGTGCTGGAAGCATCGGATTAGGACAGAGTTTCTTTATACTACGAATCTGACCCCGTTTTCATTGCGGCTCTTGATAATCTGTCGTTTATCGCCAGCCCCAGGCCGTAGGTGGGTATGGGCAGAGCCGCAATCAGATCGAGTTTCATCGAATCGAGTCTGCGCATCGCGGAAAACAGATTGCACGCGGCTTCCCGTATGTCACCATCAGCCGACAAGACCTCGACTGCAGCGATTCCGGAGGGAAGATCGGCTTTTTCTTTGTCGGAGAAAACGATAACGCCTGTTTTTTTACCATCCGCAAGATCACTGCTGCTTTCAACAAGCCTGAACGGAGTTCGGGGAGCGTAGTGCTGCCCGCCCCTCCCCGGAGACTGATTGATAAGCTCATCGGGCGCGGGGATTTCCACCGGCCCCACTATCCCCTCGATCTTCTCCAGCTCGAGACCGCCGGGTCTGAGCAGTACCGGTTTTTCTCCTGAAAAGGAAACTATGGTGGATTCCACTCCTACAGCGCAGGGGCCGCCGTCCACTATCATCTCCACCGAATCACCCAGTTGTTCCTTTACGTGTGCGGCGGTTGTGGGGCTGATCGAGCCGAACAGGTTGGCACTGGGGGCGGCTATGGGAAGATCGGCGGCACTCACGATCTGCCGTGCAATGTTGTTAAGCGGCATCCGCACCGCAACATTGGGCAGCCCCGATGTCACGATGTCGGAAACGATTCTCTTTTTGGGCAGTACGATTGTCAGCGGACCGGGCCAGATCTGCTCTATCAGTTTACGGGCCAGAGGAGGTACTTCGGTTACCAGTTCCTCGAGCCACCCCTCATCGCCGATATGCAAAATGAGCGGATCGAAAAAGGGACGTCTCTTTGTTTCGAATATCTTTGCCACCGCTTTCTCATCGAAAGCGTTTGCTCCAAGTCCGTAGACTGTTTCGGTGGGAAATGCGACGACCCCGCCGTTTTTGAGAATCTGTGCGGCACGCTGAATCTGCGCCTGTATATCCATCGTGTACTGTTTCCTTTTAGATCAGCCGTACCCTGTACTGCTGTTACTGTTCAGCTTTTTGAAAAAAGAAATTAAAGATACAAAAGAAGCCCCGACTCCGCAAATCGATTGTGTGCTGAATCACCATCACTCAGTTTCAGATGATAAATTTTCAACCAGCAGGGCCATTTCCCCGGCCAGTTCGGCGCTGCATCCGGCCACTGGCGGTCTGGTGTGCACGGGATACCCTTGTATCACGTGCGACAGGACGTGCTTTATCGCGCTTATCTGTCCCGGCCCGCTCAGAAGGTTTGAAATGCGGTCTATTCTGCTCTGAAGCGCTGCACTCTGGTCATCATTGCCCTCTTTGAGAGCGGTTTCCAATCTGCAGTACAGATCAGGAATAAAGTTGGCGTAACCGCTGACAAAACCCTCCGCACCCCTAAGAAATGAGTCCCTGATCAGGCTGTCCTTTCCGGTGAAGTAACGGGGGGTGTGATTAATGAGAGTCATGTCGCCGGTTGAGTCTTTCAAGGCGAAATGATCGACTGACTCGAGTACTTCCGGGGTTAATAAGGTGTGTGCGAATTTGTGGTTGTATAGTATACAGGGAATGCTGCAGTTCCTCTTGATGATGTTGAAATAATCGATCATCGCCTTAGCTGAAGTTGACGGGCTGTACAGCGGTGGAAGGAGCAGAAAAGCATCCGCTCCCAAATCTTCAGCCTGTCTTGTCTGTTCCATCGTGGCTCCCAGCCCGATATCACTGACATGAACGCACAGAAAGCCGTCCCAGTTGTTTCGTGCCGCTTTGGCCAGACTAACTCGTTCTTCAAGGCTCAGTGAGAAGAACTCGCCTGTAGTGCCGTTGACCACAATTCGGTTCACACCGTGCTCTCTGAGAAACTCCAGATGCTTTCTAAACGAAGCATAATCCACTCGGCTCTCTGAGTCAAAAGGGGTCGGCACCGCGACAACCATCCCGCTCATCTCTGCAGCCGGTGAGATTTGTTTGCATCTCTTCAGCAGGGGTTTGACTGTCTCCGAAATCGATTCGATGGCGAGGCAGTAGTCGTTTCTGCAGAAAAGGACCATATCAGCCCACGTTTTGCTTTTTTTGCCGAACTGGCCGAACTCACTGATATTGCTCTGGAGAAAGGTGCGGATAGCTTTTTCCGGAGTATAGCGTCTTACCTCTATGTCTCTGGAAAGCCTGGTGGCAAGCTGGGTGCGCCAGTCTGAATCTATGAAGATGGAGAAGTCCACCAGATCCCGGAACTGTTCATAGGTGGATATTTCACCATCCAGAAGAACGATTCGGCGGGGGAAAAACGATTCGGTCTGGTCGGTGGTGCCGTCCACTGAATCGTACACCGGTTTTTCCACCGGGGATCCGTTGCGCAGCGCGGTCAGATGCCGGCGTACGAGGGCGCAGTCGTTTGCGTCCGGATGTGCCCCGAAGAGGTTACTTTCCTGGCGGACCTTGCGGGGGAGCTTGTAGTCATCCAGGGTGAGTACGGCGCAGTCGCTTATCTGCTTCCGGAGCCGTTTGCAGAAGCTCGATTTGCCTGTTCCGCCCGGTCCGCCCACCGCAATCAGTACCGGGCCGGCATGTCCGTCAAATCTTCGGGACAGGATTTGGGCTACTGCTTTTTCGCAGTTTCGAACGTTGAGGTCTGCGCAGGAAATCTGTTTTGTATTCATATTTAGTATATGTCTTGAATAGGACGGTTTCAAAAATAGGTATCTGAAGAGAAAAATCAAAGAGTTGGGGACAATCTGCTACCCAAAACTGCTTTACTGTATTAGATTATCTTGTTTGTAGTCTATAGGGCTCTTTTGGGGATTTCCCCGGAGATGAATCTGTGAAACATCAAAAATCACCTCTGGGGCGAAGTAATTCACCTACCTCCGGCCCTGGTTCAGGGTGTATCAGGCACTCTGTTTGCAGGCATGGTCTATGTGTCCGTTTCTCGGGGGTGCATTACGAGCTAACCTGTTGATTTTTCGTGGCTATTAAAAATATAATCAGTATTGGTGTTTATTTTCGGAGATATAGATGAGAAGGTATTTTAAGATAGCGATGATAGTGAGCGGGGCTGTTTTTCTGCTTCACACCGCTTTGATGGTTGCTCTGCTGCTGAAATCCATGTTTGTCTATTCTATAGTAGTACACCCTCACTCTCTTCAGCTCCCGATTCTCATTGCCGGCCCGGCCAGTCTGGTGCTGTTTGCTCTCTTTTCCCTGATGGAGCTTTTTACATCAAAGAGGCGTTTCTGGGTGAAACTTGTCACCTATGCCCTTCCGCTCTTCTGTTTGGTTACCGGGGCGGGGTATGGAACTCTGATGGTTTTTTATCACAGGGGAAATTCTCCCTGCCAGGAGCTTGAGACAGTGTATCGCAGTCCTGATGATCCCGGGGCAAGACTGGTGAGCATACGGGAGAAGAACGGGAGGGCAGACAGGTACTTGCTGGTGAAGAAGCAGTGGGGGGTGATCAGATTGGCGAGAATCGTAAGTGAGTACACTCGGGAGAAGTGGGAGCGTAGCGGTTCTGATGGCGCGGCGCCCGGGTTGAGAACAGAGGATAATCTGTACATGGTGAAAATAGGGGCGCGGTAGAAGATCCGATATTCCGGAGGTAAACGGGTGTGAACGAAGAGGACAGAGCCGAGCAGTTTCTGCGTGACGTATCGCCTGATGAATTGGTTGTCATTCTCTACCATGGGGACCCGGATGGCATAAGCGGGGCGGTGATGGTGTACCTGGCTCTGGAAAGTAGGAAATGCAGAAAGCTTACACCTGTTGCTCTGGGGAGGGGAGAGAATCCTTTCAGCGAGGCTACTCTGAAGGAGCTGGAACGGGTTTCGCCCGATCGACTGGTGGTGATTGACTCCGGATCTAGGGAGGGCCGTTTCTCTGAGGGGGTTAGGGCACTTATCATCGATCACCACGTTCCTCATGGAAATCCGGAAGTGGAGGTGTTTTTTAGTTCATACCTGGACGGAACGGAGAGAATCGCCAGTGAAGCGGCTTACGATGTCGCCCGGAGAATAGTCGATCATCCCGATTTCGGATTTTACGTATTGATAGGAATCGGAGGTGATCTGGGTCTGGACAAGGTGCCCTCCCGGTTCAGGGATGAGGTGAGGAAATACGGGCGCAAAAAGGTGTACCAGTGCGTCACTCTTATGAACGCCGCCCGTCGTCACCACGATTTCGATGCGAATGCTCTTTTCAGAATGCTCCGTTTGTCGACATCCGCCGAAAAGTTTTTGGGGCGGGCCCGCAGTGAGGGCCTTGCGAATCTCAGGGAGGAGGTGAACCGGGATCTCCGAAGAAATCTCAAAGTTCCGCCCCGGTTCAGAGGCAAATTCGCACTGCTGGATTTCAAGAGTCCTCATCAGATCCATCCTCTCATAGCAGTTATCTGGGCCGGGCGCCTGGAGGGGTATGTGGTGATTGCGGCGAACAGGGGATATCTTCCGGGAATGGTCAATTTCAGCATGCGTACCAGTATGGATATGGATCTTCTTGAGCTTCTCAGGGAGTACCGCATGGAGGGGGAGGAGATCGGGTACGGGCACCGCAAGGCAACCGGGGGAATACTGCCCAGGTCCAGTTTCGACAAATTTCTGAGGCGGCTTGGATTCTGAAGTAAACTGTAAGCCTGGTGAATACCGCACTCCTTTTTCGCCTGCCTTGTGGCCTCCATGTATATTGAACTGATTG
>JBKHHW010000279.1:0-2586 GCA_046538945.1 Chitinispirillaceae bacterium
TTCAGCTTCTCTCCATCCCGATCAGCCTAAGGAATTCGCTTCTGGTGGCATTTTCCTTTCTAAAACTCCCCAGCATCGCCGAGGTAATCATCTTCGAGTTCTGCTTTGCCACCCCCCGCATCATCATGCACAGATGCTGAGCCTCTATCACCACTCCGACACCCTCTGCGTTTATAGGTTCTATCAGTGAACCGGCGATCTGGCTTGTGAGCCGTTCCTGGACCTGGAGACGCCGTGCGAAACAGTCCACCAGCCGCGCAAGCTTGCTCACTCCGTACACTTTGTTCTGGGCGATGTAACCGATATGGCATTTGCCGAAAAAAGGAAGCATGTGGTGCTCGCACATGCTGTAGACCTCGATATCCCGCACGATTATCATATGATTGCATTCTTCGGTGAATATCGCATTCCTGATCACATCCTCCGGCTTCTGCTTGTAGCCCTGCATCAGATGCTCCCAGGCCCTGGTGACCCTCGCCGGGGTATCCATCAGTCCCTCTCTTGCGGGGTCCTCTCCAATTTTATTTAGAATGATTTTCACTGCCTCTTCCATTCTCGACTCGCTTTCTGCTGCAAAAAAAAGATGTAACGATCTTCCCAAATCACACGTTAAGACCTTTTGGACCGGCCGTATTCAGACCGGACCTTTGATAATTCGGGCGGTTTTGAATTATGTTTATAGGTAAAATACATTCGTGGACCCCTGATTTTAAGGGAATTCACTGCAAGTCGGCAGTGGTTAGGCATTGAAAGAAGCGAGGGATATCGACAGTGAAAAGAGAAAGACAGAAAAGGAAGCATTCATCGTTCACCAAGAGTATCGTGTTGTTGGTTGCCGTGATCATGATCTGGCTTTTTTACCAGGGCCTGAACAAAACGGGGCTGCCATCCGGGCTGGCCAATATTCTGAATTCCGATTTCGAGAACTACCGTAATCTGGAGCAGTTCGACAAGGCCAAAGCGGAGGAGGTTCGTAAGCAACTGGCCGGTTTCTGGACCTACAGCGAAGATGATGCTGAAAACGACGTCGTAAGTAAAAAAGAGTGGGTCGAAATTATTGACAATGGTATAGTGTGGCAGATGAACAAGTGGTATATTCGCCTTCCTTCAGGTGAAACAAGCGAGCTGACCCAGGTTCTTCATGCCTATATTTCCCCTTACTCCTACAGCCCCGATCAGAGCACCTATTACTGCGAAGCCCACCTTATCAGCCAGATCTTTATTGCGGATGAAGACACCTGTTATGGAAAAAAGCAGGATGAGATGTGGGAAATCGAACATAGAGACGGTCATCTGGCGATAAACAAAAGAAGCTATGTCCCTTACCATGGCGAACTGCAGTCCTTTTATCCCGATAACAGTCTGCTTGATCTTCCCGATCGGGTCGACATAGATGCCTGTCCTGCCGCTGTAAGCATGTCGTATCTGGGGAAAAAGGTGCTTGGCGAATCTCTGGTGCCCATACCTGTTTCCGGAAGAGAAAAATCGGTCAAGTCATTGGTCAAAGCGTACTATAAGCCTATCGTCTTCGAGGAAATGGTGCGGCGGCTCGATTCCAGAGCACTGCCCGATACAATGCGCGTGCTGATGACTCTTTCGGACAAGGGGGAAGTTGTCAAATTGAAAAACAAATCCAGAAAGATCACCACAAGCCCCTTTGATGAGCTTGCGGAACCGGATATGAAGGGCTGGGAATTCCCGGCTCTGGACAAAGAGGCCGAACCCAAAGAGATTGAGCTTTTTATACCTGTTGTTGTGCAGAAGAAATGAACAGCGGTTCATTCTCTGGTGAATACAGCAGGATTTGCATTGATCATCCCGTAGCGGATGTCGCTTTGGTTTTTTGCCGGACCGCAGATCTATTACAGATCACCGCAGTGTTACTCAACGAGAGGCACGCGGTGGCGGATCTGCCCCTTGATAAAAGCGCCGAGGCGTGCAGGCATGCTCAGGAGATCTGCCGATTTCTCGATGGGACCAGCCGCGAACTGAAGCATCTGCCGCTCTCGTTTGTCTCCTTTACAGATTTTCAAAAAAATGTCCTCTCTGCCGCCCGTTCGATAGGATGGGGGAGGACTGTTTCCTACGCCCAACTTGCTTGTATGGCGGGGCACCCCCGGGCTGTGCGGGCCGCGGCATCAGTGATGGCCTGCAATCCATATCCGCTAATAATCCCATGCCATCGGGTGGTTCGTGCCGATGGAAGTTTGGGTGGTTTCATGGGAAAAATGGACGGCGCGGAGGTTGAGCTTAAGAGGAGGCTGGTGGAGAGGGAAAGAGAGTGAATAAAACGCAGAGCTTGCCAGGATCGCAGAGAGAGAAACGCAGAGGTGGGAGAAATGATTGTACGCGGAAAACGGAATGAAATGGTAGCTCAAATCATAGTTTGGATATAGTAGCTCCCCTTCTGCCCCTTGGCGCTCCTGCGCGGCTTCTGTGTTTTCAATTTTTCACCTCCTTCACTAACATTTGCCCCAATTAGCCTGATTTAGCCACCTTTCGGGACCCAAACGCAATCTTTTCCGCCATTTTCAGCCCCGTGAGATACCCAAACGCAAAATTTCCCGGCGATTTCAGCCCCGTAAG
>JBKHHW010000023.1:0-31812 GCA_046538945.1 Chitinispirillaceae bacterium
CCGTTTACCGTTGTCCGTTATCTTACAGGTTATCCGTTGGACCGGCCCGCTTATGCTGAGCCCGTCCGCGGAGTCGAAGCATATTCTTCGTTTGATATACTGTTTATCCCGAGCCCGCCCACAGAGCGAGTGGGCTAAAGAGGATTTTCTAAACTCTCTAGAACTGTTTTAAGAATCGGGCATCGTTTTCATAAAACAGGCGTATGTCATCTATGCCGTATTTCAGCAGTGCGATACGCTCTATACCCATGCCGAATGCGAATCCGGTATACTTTTCCGTGTCGACCCCTACACTTTTAAACACGTTGGGATGAACCATTCCCGCCCCGAGCACTTCAAGCCATCCGGTCTGTTTACAGATACTGCACCCTTTTCCCTTGCACAGAAAGCACCTGACATCAATTTCCACACTGGGTTCAGTGAAGGGAAAGAAACTGGGACGAATTTTGATTTCGGTCTTCTCATCAAAGAAACGACGCGAAAAGGCCAGCAGTGTGCCCTTGAGATCGGAAAAACTTACGTTTTCATCCACATAAAGTCCCTCAACCTGGTGGAAAAGGCAATAGCTGCGGGAACTGATTTCCTCGTTACGGTAAACTCTTCCCGGCATGATCGCCCGAATGGGGGGAGTGAGCTTCTCCATCACTCTGATTTGCACCGGTGAGGTATGTGTTCTCAAGAGTGTCTGCTCGTTTATGTAGAACGTGTCCTGCATGTCTCGCGCCGGGTGATGAGGGGGGGTGTTGAGTGCCTCGAAGTTATAGTAGTCGCTCTCGACCTCTGGCCCGTAAGCGATTGAGAAACCCATGCTTAGGAATATATCCCTGATCTGATCCCTTATCTGCATGAGAGGATGCAGACTGCCTGAAGGGAAAGGGTAACCCGGGAGAGTAGGGTCGAAGGCTTTGTCTTTGCTCTGCTCGACACTGCTTTTCCAGGGGGCTTCGTTGAATTTCGATTCCAGAACAGTGCGCAACTCATTGGCACGGGCTCCGAACTGCTTTCTCTTTTCTGGAGCAATCGAACCAAGAGACTTCATCAGGTCGCGCAGTATTCCCTTTTTACCCAGATACTTGATACGGAACTGTTCAGCGTCTTCTTCGGATCTGATTTTTTCCAGTTCCGCAAGAGCACTGCTCTGGAGCTGGTCCAGAGATTCCAATGTGTATGCCGCTCCGCTTGTTTCACTCATGTTCTACTGGTCCCTTAGCACTGAATTAGAGCTGATTTTCTTGAAACGAAAGTGGCCGACTGTCTGCTCAGCAGCACACAGGCCGGCCAATGCTGGAAAAACTTGAAAGACGAGTGGTCGTCTTTGTGTTGGTTTGCTGGCCCCAGGTGTTACGCCGCTACTGTTTCTACAAGTTTTGAAAAGGCGGCGGGTTCATGAACAGCCAAATGGGCCAGACTCTTACGGTCAAGCTCTATGCCCTTTGTCTTGAGGCCTGAGATGAGCTTTCCGTAGGTGGTTCCGTTAAGCCGGGCTGCGGCGTTGATACGCATGATCCACAAGGAACGGAAATTGCGTTTCTTCTGTCTGCGGTCCCTGTAGGCGTAAACACCCGCTCTGTAGAAGGCGTCTTTGGCGATAGTGATACAGTTTTTGCGTTTGCCGAAATATCCGGCGGTCTGGTTGATTACTGCTTTACGACGTGCGCGTGAGGCGACACGGTTTTTTGCCCTCGGCATTGTAAAACTCCTTTATTAAGAAATTGTTGTTCAAACCTCGACCATCAGAGCGACTTTCTTCTCCACTCCCTTGTAGACCAGAGCCATTTTGCGAAGCTGACGCTTGCGCTTTCTGTCTTTGAGGGTGGGCTGATGGCTCATGAACGCTCTTTTGCGCTTCACATGACCGTTGGCAGTAAGGCTGAAACGTTTGCGAGCTGCTGCTCGACTCTTCATTTTCGGCATGGTAAAACTCCGTCTGTGATATATTCTGCCCCCCTTGCAGGGGACGCGGTTAAAATTTATTCTTCTTCTTCTCTTATCTTCTTCTCTTGCTCGATTTTGCGCAGTGCCTCTTTTATCTTGACCTTGTCAGGCACATAGATCGAGATCATGTTGCGGCCCTCCATCTTGCCGGCCATTTCCACCTGTGCCAGATCGGCGAGTCCCTCGTCCAACCTTTTAAGCAGCTGCTTTCCGAAATCCAGGTGAGTAATCTCTCTTCCTCTGAACACAACCGTGGCCTTCACCCGGTCTCCCTTGAGGAGGAACTTGCGTGCATGCTCGAGCTTGAATTTAAAATCATGCTCATCGGTCTTGGGATGGAACTTGATTTCCTTCAGATGTACAACATGCTGTTTTTTCTTGGCTTCCTTGGCTTTCTTGGATTTCTCATACTTGAATTTCCCGTAGTCCATGATTCTGCATACGGGAGGATCAGCATTTGGTGCAACTTCAACGAGATCAAGACCGTAGGATTCGGCTTTTGAAAGCGCCTCTGTTAAAGGTACTATCCCCAGAGCCTCTCCATCGGGAGCGACCACTCTTACTCGAGGAACGCGGATTTCGTTGTTGATTCGTGTTCCATCATCCCGTTTGGGTGGCATTCGAAATCTGTTAATAATGGACCTCCTGTTGTTTTGTTAATCTTTTGAGCCGGGAACGGAAAGGTTGTGAAGCTCCTCTATGAACTCCTCAACCGTACGGATGCCAAGATCACCCTTCGAGTGCCTGCGCAGAGACACTGTACCCGCTTCCTGCTCCTTTTCACCCACTACAACCATGAATGGTATTTTTTTCGTTTCCGCATCGCGGATTTTGTAGCCAACTTTCTCGTTTCTGTCATCCAGCTCAACTCTGATTCCGCCCTCTAAGGCTTTCTTTCTGAGCTCTTCTGCATATTCGGTGTATTTTTCGGAGATGGGAAGAATCCTGCACTGCACGGGAGACAGCCACAGCGGCAGCGCACCCCCGTAATGCTCGAGCAGAATTCCGATAAACCGCTCCATTGATCCCAGAAGCGCACGGTGAATCATCACAGGGCGTTTCTTCTCACCGTCCGCATCGGTGTACTCAAGATCAAACCGTTCGGGCATGCTGAAATCAAGCTGAATCGTACCGCACTGCCAACTGCGCTTGAGAACGTCCTTAATATGGAAATCAATTTTCGGACCATAGAACGCACCATCCCCGGGATTGAGCTGGTAGTCGATCTTCTCATGCTCGAGAACGTTCTTCAATGCCGTTTCGGCCCTGTCCCAGATCTCAGGTGATCCGATATAGTTTTCGGGACGGGTCGAGAGCTCTATTTTGTAATCCTCGAATCCGAAGGTCTTGTATATGTGCGTGATGAAGGATATCACTTTCGTGATTTCATCCTCAATCTGGTCGGGCAGACAGAAAATGTGGGCATCATCCTGAGTGAACTGCCGCACTCTGAACAGGCCGTGAAGAGTACTGGATTTCTCATGCCTGTGCACAAGACCGAACTCACAGTACTTGATAGGAAATTCACGGTAGGAATGAGGTATGCTCCTATAGATCAGCAGGTGCCCCGGACAGTTCATGGGCTTTACCGCATGGACACTCTCGTCTATCTGGGTGAAGTACATGTTGTCTCTGTACTTGTCCCAGTGCCCGCTCTTTCTCCAAAGCTCTTCATTGAGGATTATGGGAGTCTTGAGTTCCTGGTATCCTGCCTTCACATGTTCCTTACGGCAGAAGTCCAGAACGGCATTGTAGACAACCATTCCCCTGGGATGCCAGAACGGGAAACCGACTCCCTCCTGGTGAAATGAAAAGAGTTCCAGCTCTTTTCCAAGCTTCCGGTGATCACGCTTCTGGGCTTCTTCAAGAAGTGTCAGGTATTCTTCCAGCATCGACTGCTTGGGGAAGGAGACGCCGTAGATTCTCTGGAGCATTCGGTTCTTCTCGTTTCCGCGCCAGTATGCCCCTGCAACGCTGAGAAGTTTGAATGCTTTGATGTAGCCGGTGTTGGGAACGTGAGGACCCCGGCAGAGATCTATCCAGTCGCCCTGGCGGTATGCGCTGGGACTTCCTTCTATATCATCGAGAAGCTCAAGTTTGTAGATTTCATTCCTTTTGGCGAACGTCTCCTTCAGTTCCTCCTTTGAATGTTCACTGCGCTCTACTGGAACTTTGCGGGAGATGATCTCCTTGGCTTTCTTTTCGATCGCGGCAAGGTCTTCGTTGGTGAATGGTGTGTCCACGTCGAAATCGTAGTAGAATCCGCTGTCGATTGCGGGGCCTATGGCGATTTTGGCAGAAGGAAAGAGTTCCTGGACAGCCTGTGCCAGGATATGTGATGAGGAGTGCCAGAAAATCGACTTGCCTTCCGGGTCATCAAAAGTGACAATGGCGACCTGATCGTTTTCTTTTAATGGATGGGTAAGATCTTTGAGTTCACCATTGATTCTGCATGCAATGGCAGCTTTAGCCAGCCGCGGACTGATTGCCTCGGCTACATTTCTGGCGGATGAATCATCCGCCACCGACATATTTTTCCCGTCGGGGAGTATGATATTCATTTTAGTTTCCAAAACTTGTGACGCAAGTAAAACAGCTGTTTCTGGTCTGTTGAGCCAGTATTATCAACATCCTCTGTTTCGTGCTAGGCCTGAAAGACGATCGATTATTCTTCCAGGTGCCCCGGGGTAAGAGGTGAACCGAGGAGCATGTTAGTTTGGATATAAATGGGCGTTACTGGACTCGAACCAGTGACCCCTACCATGTCAAGGTAGTACTCTAACCAGCTGAGCTAAACGCCCTTATATCAGTTCGCTTGAGCAGAAGATTTCTTGTTCAGGCGAAGGCTTAAAATATAAGATGTATCTCGGGTTGTCAAAACAAAATTTGTTCCATATCCATTCGGTCCATACAGAATATGTCCAGGGCTTGCTCTTTGCTCTTTTCATCCATTTGAAAGCAAACCGGAAGGAGGAGTAGATGGGCGAAGCTCAAAATATCGGAATTCTGAAAAATGCCTACGCTTTGTTGGACAAGGATGATTATGACGGGTTTGTGGAAATGTGCACTTCGGATGCGGTATGGCTGTATCCGGTCATAAAGCATATCCCTTACAGCGGCCGCTGGATCGGCCGTCAGCAGATATCGCGCTTTTTAAAACTACACAACGAAGTTGAAGAGGTTATTGATTTCAGACCAGGTGAATTCCTCGCTCAGGGGAACAGAGTCGCAGTGCCGGGATTCTATCGTGGACATGTGATTTCCAACGGACGTGTCTGGGACTCCAATTTTGTGCATCTTGTTACTCTGAAGGAGGGGAGAATCGATCGGTATGAGGCGTTTTTCGACACTGCCGCTGCAATGGATGCGCACGAACCATAATCATAAAAGAGAACTGTTTTGATTTAATGATAGAAATCTGTAGTTGAATTCGATTGACTGCAATCAGTCCGTTCGATATAATAAGACTCAGTTGCACCTTGTCGGCCGATCAAACATCCTGAAAAAGCAATTGAGCCGGCGGTGCGGAGTTTAAAATTGAATTCGGAGGTGGTTTCATGGCCGGAAGGCACTGCAGACTGTACGATGAAAACCTGGTGCATAATATCATGATGTCAACGGGACTTTCCATCCTTGAATACATAAGAGAGAATGGTGCACTGGATAACGAGGATATTTGTGAATTCATAGAGGTGAACGCTCCTACAATCATCGAAGACACGATAGAACATCTCAACAGCGCCGAGGACTCAGAAGATGATGACGAGGACGAGGAAAGCTGGTCGGAAGGTCTGGATATCGAGGAAGTTTAAGGGAAAATTGATTTTTTACAGATTCAGCTTTGCTTTTCTGTCCCCGTTAAATTAAATTTTTAACCTGTTTAAAGCCGAAGTGGCGAAACTGGTAGACGCACTGGACTCAAAATCCAGCGGTGGCAACACCGTCCCGGTTCGAATCCGGGCTTCGGCAATTTTCATCCTCATACCCTGCAGCCCTCCAGTAGAAGGTAAATTTTAACAAGACAAGTGTTGAACGGTAACTAATATCATAGTATAATGTGGGAAAATTTCATATTCTTGTTTTACCGGTTAAACGAATATGCTTCAATTTCGAAAAAACGTTACCAATCCCTACCATCACCATGTGTCTTTGCCGAGCGGAAAAGATCCTATCCCGTTGGGTTCGGGTGTCATTAATTCCCTTCTGGGGCAGGGGGGGATGGCCAGTGTATATGAAATATGGAATGAACGACTAGAGGTCTACAGGGCCGTGAAACTGGTTCATCCCAATTGCGGCAAAGAAGCACTGAGCCGTTTCGATACGGAAATCAAGATCACCGCCAAGCTTCACCATCCAAACATAATCGAGATTCACGGGGTGGGGGCCTGGAACGGACTTCCATTCATAGAAATGGAAAAAATCGATGGCGTAACTCAGGAAAAACTCATTCTCGATAGAGGCGCCATCCCCATCCCTGTAGCGGTATCGATCGGACTTATGGTGGCTCGCGCCCTTGAGTATGCGCACAATCATGAATATCAGATCTACAACGAACACTATCACGGAATCATTCACCGTGATCTCAAGCCCGGCAATATAATGATCTGTACAAACGGGGTGGTGAAACTGATGGATTTCGGTATCGCCAGGCCTACGGATGCATCATTTCATACTATTGACGGAACAGTGGTGGGAACACTTCAGTATCTTTCTCCGGAGCAGCTGGAGGGGAAAAAACTGGATGTAAGGACCGATATCTACTCCTTCGGCGTATGTATGTACGAGATGGTAACCGGTCATCTTGCTTTTCCGGAACCCAATCTGTCGCGTCTTCTTTCAGACAAGGCCAAAAACCGTTTCCGGCCGCTTGAGGAGTATGATCTGAAAATTCCCGCTAAGCTAGCGCGTCTCATAGAGAAATGTATGCAGCAGGACGCCTCCAAGCGGATGCCCGATGCAACAAGACTTTGTGTGGAACTTGCCGCCATTCTCCGCAAACTGACCCATGACTCGCCGGAAAAAACGGTTTTCAGATTTCTCCAGAATCCAGACCCCAAACCGAACAAGGTCTTTGTACGTTCAAGCAAATCGCGGATTGCACTGAAGACAATGCAGGTCTCACTTGTTGCAATTGCGGGTATGCTTTCGGTTTATCTTCTGTATAGCTATCTGTATGATCCGGACAGGTCTCCGGCTTCTGTTAAAGGGCTTTCTTCAACTGAGAAGAAAACTGCTGCGGAAATCAGAATGCCTGAACCCGAAGAGACTGATTCTGGTGGTACGGTTTCAGAATCAAAAAAATCGGCCAAAGCACTGCCAGCACAACAGCCGCTTGCGACCAGGAGTAGTGAGTCTCCAAAAAGTGATATGAAAAAAAAGGTACCTGCGGTCAAGAAGACTGTTTCAAATTCCATAACTCCTGAACCTCCTCCGTCAAAACCCGCCGTGACTCAGCTTTCGTTTGTAGAGGCGCTTAAAGATAAGCACGCCACCAACGACCTGCTTCAGATTCTCAATGCGGAAGTCCGCAGCAGAAACTATGAAACTGCACTTAAGCTCTTTAAAAGGCTTTCTCCTGAGAATGCCCGGACCAAACGTGCGCTTGTGCTGAAGCTAAGGGCTCTTGAAAAATCCAACAGAAGAGCCGCCTTGAACAAATTTCTGAATGAGACTGACATAGAGGAAGCTGAGGTGCTTATCGCCAAAGCCAAGCAGGCCGTCTCCCAGGGAAAGGCCAGCAGGGCAAAAACATTTCTGGAAAGAGCCTCCCGTACACCCGCCGAATTCCTTAGTTATGAAATGATTTCCAGGGAAGTTTTCTTTTATAAAGCTGTTTGTGCTACGATGTCTTTTGATGCGCAGCCGGTCGAGAAGAGTTGGAAGGAAGCGCTTGGAGCATGGTATCTTGTCAAAAGGGAGATGCGTAATGAGCCGGGGCATGAATATTTCCGCAAGGCGGAAAGCGAGGTTGCCCGTATTGGTGAAAAGTACCGAAGCACTGGGGAATAATATGAAACTGCTTGCAGCCTTATTGGTTTTGGGGGCCATTTCTGCTTCCTTTTCTCAGGGAAGCAGGGGAAGTTCCGTGCAGTTCGATACTATTGCCGGTCCTCTTCCATCACTGGTCAAAGCACAGAAACAACCTTACCTTGTTATTTCTAATATCGAAGTGGCTCCTGACAAAACAGTGAGGATTGAACCCGGGGCGGTTTTCCTTTTCCGTAATTTCACGGGTCTGCACGTGCGCGGCAAGCTTCTGGCCTTGGGAAAAAGGGACAAACCAATAGTTTTTACTTCAGAAAACGACCGCAGATACAATCCAGAATCGAAGCGGGCAGCCAATCCCTATGACTGGGACGGAGTTTATCTCAATGCCGATGCCATAGGTACTCAGTTTTCTTTCTGTAAGCTTGAATACTCGGTCTACGCTCTCAATTCAGAAACAAAGTTCATTCGGATTAAGCCTATGCTGTTTAAAGACAACGGGAAGGAATTCGTGATGATCGAGGGTGATGAGCATTCTACAACAGACAATCCATTCAGTTATGTTCTGGAGAAAAAGGATGCGGTGGTGGACGGTGTTCCAGTCGAGCTTCTGAGGGACCCTCTGGCAACCAAGCGCAATGTGACCAGGTACGGCTCTGTGGCACTGCTTGCTGCTTCTCTTGCCACAGGCGGATACTTCGGTTACGAGGCCTACGATTCGGATCGGACTTACGTGAAACGCAGCAAGGAAGATATGAATAATCTGCAGTTCGGGGAAAAAAACGAAGAGGAGCGTTGGAAAGCAAAAGAGGAAAGAAACCGCAATTATTACTATATTGGTGGTAGTACCCTTGTTTCTCTTATTTCCGCTTTTGGTTTTTACTGGACATTCACTTTTTAGAATAAAGCAGGAGCTTGCAATGAAGATCAGAAATATGCTCTGGCCACTTTTGGCGCTGCTGGTGTTCTGTTCCGATCCGAGTAACCCCTTTACAGATTATTCAAACGCGAAGGTTCACATCATGGAGACTTCGTTCAGTGTGGATGCCGGTTTGACGGATACTGTACCGATTTTTTCCACTCAAAGGCTTGTTCTGGCGACTACTGTCCAGCAACTGCTCGATTCCTTTACTGTTACGGCAAGTGGAAACAGATTCTGGACCGACACCACTGTACGTTCTCCCGGCACGGAGGAGTATGTTTTCCGACTTTCTTTTTATGATACCGGCATTCAGAGAGTGACAGTCAAGGCTTTCCGCTCAAACGGAGATCACCCCACGCGCGATATCAGAGTTTTTGCGATGAACCCGCTTCATCAGGAGGACCTCTCCTCTGTCGAATACAGTAATAAGGTAGTACTGTCCACGCCGGGTGTAAAAGATAGAGAAGGGATCATGTACAACTGGAATTTCGGAGGGGAGGACTACACGACTGTAGGATCATTTGCCCCAGTTTGCACCACTGTCGTCTCCGTAGCCAACATGATAGAACAGGCCGGGAGACTGTGGGTGACCGACGGGAGTAAATCCTCACCTTCAGTTCCCTTCAGCTTCTCTTTCTATGATACTGTGCCTCCTGTAATTCTGTGCCTCAACGATCTTTACGATCCTGAGCTTAAAACGATTACCACTCCGGATTCCGTCTTCAGTCTTCGTCTGAGAGTTACCGACAGGGGAGATCAACCGGTTTCTCTGGTTGAGTTGAATGGTGAGGAGGCGGATTTCTCGAAATCCAACATTTATACTAAAGTTTTCAATAACATGTACAATCACGCTCAAAACCCGCTCAGAATTACCGTCAGAGCTATTGATAAGTGGGAGTCGATGAACGAGGTCAGGGACACTTTCAAGGTGCTGTATGACCCTACTGCTGTTATCATGGGCAGCACCAAGCTTGAAATAACCAATATTTCCGGGGACACCGTATCTTCCATGCGTAACAGTTTTTCCATATTCGGGACTGTCGAGAATTCGGCCGGACGTACCATGGTACTGAAGGCGCAGCTTAATGATCAGGATCTCAGAGACACGATTATCAGTGGCGGGCAGGGTGTCTGGAACTGGAATTTTCAGCTCAGTGACGGACTCAACACATTCAAAGTCGATGCTCTGGACTCCATGGAAACTGTCCAGAATTCAAAATCGGTTACGATATACTTCGATCCAAGCAGGCCTGATACCGTTCCCCCTGTCATATATTCGGTTTATGTGGATGATGTGAACGTTTCGGAACTGCAGGGAAATTCCGTATACGTTTCAGAGAGTAGTGCGCAGATCAGAGTGATCTCTTTCGATGAAGGGAGCGGGATCAACAGCATATCGTTGAATGGAACGGTGCTGGAGAATGCCGTCTCCAATTATGAATGGCAATATACAATCGAGGATCTTGCACCTAAAGCCAATAATGTGTTTGTTTCGGTTGTAGATGAAAGTGAAAACAGAGCCGATGACACAATCAAGATCGTTTATAACCGTAAACCTGAAATTGCAAACAGCCTGTCACTTCCTTATGTGATCGAGATAGGGAAAACCTATATAGATACAATCAAGACGTTTGATGCTGACGGTGATCCGGTCAAGATCATTGAAAACAGCATACCCGCTGGTATGGAAATTGACGATAACGGGTGCATAACCTGGGTGCCTGATAAGGCGCATATAGGTAAAGATTCTCTCAAAATTCAGCTCTGGGACGAGAGCCAGTGGACTGAACAGATAGTCTGGCCCTTTATAGTGGTAGACCCGGCGATACTCGAACCTGAAGTGGAATTTTCAGAAATCGACTTCCCATCCTATCTTGAAGCTGGAAAGGATACTCTCAAGCTCAAGCTGGGAGTGATCGAGGGTACCGGCCAGGCGCCTTTCAGGTATTCTGCCCGCATAATCGGGTCGGATACAAATCTTCTGATTGATACGTTGCTGAATGAAGTTGTTTGGGCTCCTCAGCCCCAGGATACCGGAATGATCCATGTCCGTCTGAATGTGACAGATGACCTTCTGGATACCGATACTCTCTACCGCGGCATCCAGGTGGTGCCCGAAAACAAGCACCAATGTGAATTGAAGAAAAGTCTTCCTGCAGAGTATGCGCTTGGAGACACTCTTGATATGAGGAGTGCGTCGGAGCCGGTACTTGTTAATTTCGAGATCATGGACCAAGATCATCCTCTTACCGAGCGGTACACTGTCAGAATGGAATTTGATGGCAAATTCACCGAATTCGAAGTTGACAGTATGAAATTTGATTTGAAGGTTTCACCCTCCCTGGTAAGAGCAAGCGATACTATCAGGGTTTCTGTGGTGGATAATACCATGCGGCCCTACCCCGAAAAAGCGGCTTCATTGAACATTCCGGTGCTCTTTCTGTATGAAACCAATCCTGTTGACACATTGATCCAAGCAACCTTCGATTCATCATCCATTCAAACCGGTTTCTTTGAAGATGGTGTGAGAATGTGGTCAAATAGCAGTGGGGACATTGATTTGATTCCATGGGAGAATGATCTTTCCTTAACGGGTTCACCTTTACTGCTGAAAAGTGCTTTGAATGGGTATGATGTGGTTCGGTTCAATTTTGGCGCATTTCTTCATTGTGAAAGGGATTATGCTGGAGAGTGGATTGAGAATCCTTTTACGATTTTCGTGGTGGCGGCCCCCAATTTACCGAGTGAAGAATTCATGACACTCTTATCCTCAACCGAGAGCTCAGGGGGAGGTGCTGCTCTTGGTCTCACCCCTGATGGCAAAATGAGTGTCATCGATGATAAGAACGACATCTACAATAATGATCCTGTCGCCAGTTCCAGTTTGCAGGCACAGAACGGGAAGTGGCATGTGTTTTCTTATCGGTCTGAAGGAATAACCAATCATGACTGGTTGGTTGATATGAGGATGAACGGTATTCAGGAAGAAGGAATACTACTTGAGAGTGTAAGTGGTCGCTCCTACTTGTATGTGGGTTCCGGTTCAGGTAATGGCGGGAAGCACCATTGGAGAGGAGATATCGCGGAGATTATTCACTATGAGGGACAATTGTCCGATTCTGATTGGGCAGATGTGGAACGATATCTGATGCATAAATATAAGTTGCAGTAATTTTTACTGCTGTGAACCAGAAGCGCAGGCCTCGGGAATAAGACCTGCGCTTTTTTTTATCATTTGGAGACAAGATCTTTGCCGATGTATAAGGCCAATCCGGTCATCACTAAACCAGAAAACATTCTATAACTGCTCCGATAACCAGGCTGGTGGCGCTGAGGTTGCCCCAAATCACTTTGTGAATACACAGTTTCACAGCAGTATAATCCGGAAGCAGCAAAGGGAAAAAGAAAATACACTATTGTATCCTTAGAGTTGTATCCCGGAGATTATCTGTGCTGTATCATAGAAATCATCCGGGATTAGAAATGTAGGGTTGGACTAATTGTGACCTCTTGCTGAAGAGAAAATCAAAAACTAAATCTGATCTATTGCCTGTGCGAATCTTTTCCCCAGTTGAAAGCCCTGATCATAAAGTCCGGGGGTGACGCCTCCGGGAAATTCAAATCCTTCAGAAATTTCCCAGTCAAGAGGAGCGGTCATTTCGGTCACTTTCTTAAGTGCTCCCTTGCTCCAGCCGTAACTGCCGAAATAGGCTGCCTTTTTGTTTTTCACGTTTTTAATGACCGCCTTTTCCAGAGTCTGCTGCATATAAGGAAAGAGGGAGACTTCATAGGTCGGGGCACCGATGATCACTCCCTTGTTCTTCCAAAGCGAGGGGAGAATGTAGCTTGCGTGGGTGCGGGCGACATCGAAAATTTCAGGATGTATTCCTCCTTTGGTAATTCCTCTCGCGACCGCGTTCATCATGGTTTCAGTGTTGCCGTACATGGAGCCGTAAAGAAGCGTGACACCTTTATTCCCGCCGGTCTTTCCGTATTCGGCCCATTCCCTGTAAAGCTCTATGATGCGCAGGGGATTTTTCCTCCAGATGAGGCCGTGAGAGGGAGCGATGATTTCTATGTCCAAACCTCCCAATTTGGATATGGCGTTTAGAACATTGGTTGAGAATTTGGCCACTATGTTTGCATAATAACGCAGGGATTCTTTTTCATAGAACGCAATGTCGCAGCATTCATCGTCAAACAGCGTTCCCTCAATGGCACCGTAGCCTCCGAAGGCATCACAGGAAAAAAGAGTCTTCTCTTTCGGATCATAGGTCACCATTGTTTCCGGCCAGTGAACGAACGGAACATGGTGGAACTGAAGCTGCCGTTTTCCTATGGATACAGTTTCTCCGCTTTGTACAGAACGGATTTTCTGGTTGACTCCGTAATAATTCTCCAGCATCTGAACAGCTTTGGGAGTGCAGATGATTTCGAAATCGTTGTTTATCATGCGCAGGGTTTTAAGGATTCCCGTGTGATCCGGCTCCATATGGTTGATTATCACGTAGTCCAGTTTGCTGATATCCACGATACGTGAAATCTGTTCGAAGAATTCATCTGTCTTTATGCTGGTGGAAAGGTCGATCAGCACGTTTTTTTCGTCTTTTATGACATAGGAGTTGTAGGAGATTCCCACTCCGTCCAGAGGCCAGAGGCCTTCGAAAAGGTCGGTGGTGCGGTCATTGACGCCAACCCAGAAAATATCAGAAGCTATCTGCGTTTCTTTCATCTTAACAATCCTTTGCCCGGAGTAGTCCTGGTTCTATTTATATTGTGGTAAAATAGGAGAATACGTCTAAATACGTCAACTACATTCTTCTGAAAGCCCCGGGAAGCTATTATGGGCGGATGGTCCGGTTCGGCATGGTATGCCTTTTTCAGGTGGCGCTATTTTTGCAGGATATCTGCAATATTCTTTACCCTAAACGTTTCGGGAAACTATTATGAAAATACCTGCGTCTAGCTATCGCATCCAGTTCAACCAGAAATTCACCTTTGAAAACGTGAGGGAAATCCTCGACTATCTATCCAAACTGGGAATTTCCCACATCTACGCATCACCCATATTCAGGGCTCGAAAAGGGAGTACTCACGGCTACGACGTCGTGAATCCGCAGCAGCTTAACCTTGAAATCGGCAGCAGAATCGAATTCGACCATCTGATGAAGGAGGTCGCTCAACGGGGGCTGGGCTGGGTTCAGGATATCGTTCCCAATCACATGGCAATCGACCGGGGTAATGTTTTTCTGATGGAGCTTCTTGAAAACGGGCCCGGTTCACCTCTTTACACCTATTTTGATATAGAATGGAATCATCCTTACGAGGCGATCAGAAACAAGCTGCTGGTTCCTATTTTGGGCGACCTTTACGGAGACTGTCTTGAACGTCAGGAAATCCAGCTCGCATATGACAGAGACGGATTTTTCTTCACCTACTACGATCACCGTTTTCCACTGCGGATCGAAACCTACGCTTCAGTGCTCGGGCACAATCTCGAACGGCTCAAGGCTGATCTGGGCACCACGCATTCGGGACTCATAAAGCTGCTTGGTGTTCTTTACGTTGTTAAAAGCATACACACCGAAATGGATTACGAAGACAGAAAAAGCCAGGTCTACTTTGCCAAATCGATGCTTTGGGAGCTTTTCAGCAGAGATACCACCATCCGGACATTCATCGAGGATAATCTCAAGGAATTCAACGGAATTGCCAGAAATCCCGAAAGCTTTGAGCTAATCGACTCGCTGCACTCAGAACAGTTCTTCAAACTGTCCTATTGGAAAGTGGCCACCGAGGAGCTCAATTACCGCCGCTTCTTCACAGTCAATGATCTGATTTCCATACGGGTGGAGGATGAAGGGGTATTTGCCGATTCACACGCCTTCATCCTTGACTGTGTCAATAAAGGTCTTTTCACCGGGTTGAGAATCGATCATATTGACGGACTCTACAATCCTGTCGAATATCTCAACCGGCTGAGGGAACACTCTCCCGATCTTTACATCATTGTGGAAAAGATCCTTGGATTTGAAGAATACATCAGGGATGACTGGCCTATCCAGGGAACCACCGGGTACGATTTCCTCAATATGGCAGGGGAACTCTTCTGTCTTGCCGATCATGATCTCAAGTTCCAGAAAATCTATCAGCAGTTTACCGGAATGAAACTGGATGTCGAGCAGCTTCTTCTGGAAAAGAAAAGACTCATTATCAGCAGACATATGGCAGGCGATATCGACAATCTTGCTCTGCTTATAAAAAAGAGCAGCAGGTGGGACCGCAGAGGAACCGACATGACTCTCTATGGACTGCGCAGCGCTCTTGTGGAACTTCTTGCGGCTTTTCCCGTATACCGGACCTATATAAATTCGGAGTATATGAGCAGGGAGGATGCTGAGGTCCTGAAGGAGACCTTCGCGAGGGTGAGAAAGCAGAGTCCGGCCCACCTCAGGGAGATAGAATTCATAGAAAAATTCCTTTTTCTCCGCTATGACGACTATGCCTCCGAAGAAACCAAGAGAGAGTGGCTGAATGTTCTGATGCGTTTCCAGCAGTTCACAGGGCCTCTTATGGCTAAGGGTTTCGAAGATACAACTCTTTACAATTATAACCGGATGACTTCTCTTAACGAAGTAGGCGGTTATCCGGAAATCATGGGAATCGAATCGGGAACATTTCACACCTTCGCCGCAAAAAGACAACATCAGACCCCGCTGACGCTCAACGCCACTTCCACTCACGATACAAAACGGGGAGAGGATACCCGTATGCGTATTTCGGTTCTGTCTGAACTTCCCGATGAGTGGGAAGCGGCACTGAAGGAATGGGCCAGAATTAACCGGGCTTTCAAAAAGAAGGGGGATCATTTCAGTCTTCCGGACAATAATGATGAATATTTTCTCTATCAGACCCTTCTTGGTGCCTGGCCCTATGATGAAAAGAATTTTGATGTTTTCGTGGAGCGAATCCAGCAGTATATGCTCAAGGCTGTGCGGGAGGCGAAATTTCATACCGGGTGGATAAAGCCGGACAGTGAGTATGAAGGTTATCTTCAGGAATTCATAAAAAGTATTCTTGACAAAAGTAAAAATGCCGGTTTTTTCGATTCCTTCTATTCACTGCAGCAGAAGGTCGCCTGGTACGGAGTGTTCAATTCTCTCTCCCTTCAGATATTGAAGAACTGCTCTCCCGGGGTCCCGGACTATTATCAGGGGACCGAGCTTTGGGATCTGAGTCTGGTTGACCCTGATAACCGCAGGCCGGTGGACTTTGAACTCAGAAAAGAGATGCTGTCGCAGATTGCCAAACTGAAACCTGAAGAATATCCTGAGTTCATTTCCGAAGCTCTCGAAAATCCAAGTGACAGTAGAATAAAGCTGTTCACAATGCACACTCTTCTCAAACACAGAAACCGGAACAGCGAGTTTTATCAGTGTGCCCATTATGAGGTTCTCACCACAAAAGGGAAGTACAGAAGAAATCTGTTCGCTTTCAGAAGGGATTTCGGAGACACCCAGCTTGTGGTGGTGGTGCCCAGGTTTCTCACCGAAGTTACTCGTCCGGGCAGAATGCCTCTGGGGCCGGAGGTGTGGAAGGAAGCGGCCGTTGAGCTCAGGGACGGAATGGGGGATCGCTTTACACATCTTCTGACAGGTAAGGATCTGGTTGCCAGCGGAGGTCTTATATCGGCCGGGGAGATGTTCGGGGATTTCCCCGGTGCGGTTCTGTTTACCTCCCAATGATCTGTGCTGTTAAGGGGTTAGGTCACCCGGTCAGATCGATGAGTTCGCCCAGCATGTTGTCCTGTAGTTTAATTACCTTCAGATTTGCGGTGTAGGCATTTTTGCTGACCGTCAGGTCTGTCATATCGCGGGTCAGATCCTGTGAGCCGGGCTTCGCGGCTGAAATGCGCGTTCCGGGGGGAATGGTTTCGCTCTGATGGAGTTTCCGGGGAGTGAATTCCGCAGTGTTGACATTGGCAATGGAGTGAGCTGTATTGTCAAGGTTTGTCTGTGCAGCTCTGAGTCCGAATGCCGAAGTGTTGAATGAAGTATTCACGATTTCTCTCCTTATACTTCATTATACAGAGCAGATCGGTAGTTTGCAATGTTTTCCATTGAGTTAGCGCACAATTGTTCTGATAGGAGGTAGATTTATAATTAAAGTGCGGTTTTGATGCGTGGTTTGGCAAAACACGGGCACACGAAACAGCCTGTGCTTATCTGTTCAGAGCAACTGTCAAAGTGAATGGATCTGCAGCAGTTTCTCTATCTCCTCCACCTTTCTGCGCAGTTCATCATCTGTCTTGATGTCCGCATCGATCTTTTTGGCTGCATGTATCACAGTTGAATAATCCCTTCCGCCGAATTCAAGACCGATGCTCCGCAAAGACTGGCGTGTCCATTTCTTGCAGAGATACATTGCCACGGAGCGGGGGAGGGCGACTGCTTTTTTCCTGGTATGGGCTGACAGCTGATTTATACTGATCCCGAAGTTTTCAGCCGTTTTCTGCTGGATGAACTTCACCGAAAGCTTCTCTTCCTTGCTGGTAATGGCATCACCGCACAGCTCCCGGGCTATATCGAGGGTTATGTCCTTACCGGTGAAAGAGGAGGAGGCGATGAGTTTTATCAGTGTGCCCTCCAGTTCTCTTACATTGGAGGTGATGTGGCCCGCTATGTACTGGATTACCTCTTCGGGAAGGGTCAGGCCGTCTATTTCCGCCTTTTTACGCAGAATCGCCATTCGGGTTTCCAGGTTGGGCGGCTGGATATCCGTATTGAGCCCTCCCATGAAACGGTTTATGATGTGTTCCATCATGTCTGGTATTTTGTCGGGCTGCCGGTCGGAAGAGAGAACGATCTGTTTGCTTTCAAGAAGCAGTTTGTTGAAAATGCGGAAGAACTCTTTCTGTGTGCCCGGTTTTCCGCTGAAAAACTGGATGTCGTCGATCAGGAGCAAGTCCACATCACTGAACTTCTTGTAGAAAGAGGTGGAATCTTTCTTGTTTATGACAAAGCTTATATACTGATTAGTGAATTCTTCACTTGTCATGTATACTACATTTTCGGCCGTTCCCTCTGTCTGGGCAAAGTGTCCGATTGCCTGCAGCAGGTGGGTTTTTCCCATCCCTGTTCCGCCGTATATAATAAGAGGGTTGAATGTGGTTTTTCCGGGAGCTTCCGCAACTGCCAGAGATGCGGCGTGTGCCATGCGGTTTCCATCTCCCACCACAAAGGATTCGAAGACGTAGTTTGGGTGGAACTGCCCCTTCTCTTTGACTGTTTGTGGTATTTTGCGTTCCTGGGCTTCTGTGATCTCCTCGGTGAGGGGCTGGATGATATTCCAGTCTTTCTGAATCGGTTCGAAGGAGAGTTTGGTATAGGATATGGATGCTTCGGTGAGCACTTCGCGGATGAGAGATGCGAAGTGTTCCTCTATAAAATCGGCAAAGAACTGGTTGGGGACCTGGACTCGTGCCAGGCCGTTTGCGTCGATGGCCAGTTCTGTTGTTCTGAACCAGGTTTCATAGCTGGCCGGTCCGATCTTCTCCTGAATCCGCTCGAGACAGGACTGCCAGTTTGAAGCCGTTGAAAAATTGTGAGATAGGCTGTTTGCCAACATGTTATCCACATACCCTCGGATTGACAATCAAAATATTTACAATGAATTTTTTCTGCTGGTGTTGGCGTTCGGGAATCAGATGCGGCCTGAGCCTGTACTGTGTTGATTTTACCAGGGTTACGTTCCCTTGCCTGACCCGGTTTTCAAGTAGCGGCGGAATGTTTCAACTAGTTGTTAACATACTGTCCACCGGTTATCAACAATGAGTTATCCACACTCTGGATTTTTCCTCAACGCACAATTGAATATAATTTTAATGGCGGGGAACTCAAAGCAAAAATTGCAAAAAGCTGAAATTGTTTTATTGATAAATAATAAAATGCTTAAACTGCTGCGTTTTGCACTTTTCTACCCTTCTCACATTCTTCCCGTTTTGTGAACCGGGTGGAAATAGCTCCTCGAAAGCTGCTGAAAATGGAATGCATGTGAGCCGTATTGTTAATGATTGATGAAATGGTGCCCGACAACCTGCAAGGGTTGTCGGGACAGCGGTTTCAGATCAGGGCGATCATGTCTCTTACCGCGGTTTCGATTCCCACCATTGAGGCGCGGGCGATGATGGAGTGGCCGATATTGAGTTCTTCTATATTATCTATGTCTGCGACTTCGGAAACGTTCTGGTAATCGAGTCCGTGGCCGGCATTGATGTGAAGACCCAGTCTGTGGGCCGCCATGGCGCAGTTTTTCAGTGTGTCCAGTTCGTCAGAGGCGCTCTGGGCGTTTGCGGCATTGGAATAGGTTCCTGTATGCAGCTCTATGTGGGTTGCTCCCAGTTTCGCTGCGGATTTTATCTCGTTAATGTCCGGGTTGATGAACAGGCTGATCAGGATATGGTTTTCCCGGAAGGTCTCTATGATGCTGCCCAGTTCGCGTTCCTTTTCTCTGACAGGATAACCGCCCTCGGTGGTTTTCTCCTCCCTTTTTTCGGGAACCAGGGTTACCATATAGGGCAGGACGTCCACAGCGATTTTCACCATTTCCGTGGTGGGTGCCATTTCCAGGTTGAGGTGAGTGGAGACGGTCTGTTTCAGTATGTAGATGTCTCTGTCCTGGATGTGTCGTCTGTCCTCGCGCAGGTGGGTGGTGATGCCGCTTGCTCCTGCGAGTTCGGCCAGTACTGCCGCGTGGACCGGGTCAGGTTCCTTGCCGCCGCGGGCCTGGCGTATGGTGGCGATGTGGTCGATATTGACGCCTAGAGTTGCCATAGTAACTGTCCTCTCCTGCTTGCATTTTGAGGAATGTATAAAGTTTTAAACTACAATTTGCCTAAGAGAGGTTGGGCTAAAAAACTAAATCATGTTGGCAGACTCTTTGAGAGTGCATTGGAATGGGGGGAGTATCGAAAACATGAATATCGGGGGCTTGCAAATGCCTTATGAATATCTGGAGGGGGTGGCGATGGCCGATGTTGCTTTTCATGCCTGGGGCAAAACGTTGTACGGGCTGTTTTCAGCTGCCGCGGATGCGATGCTGGATGTCATGGTGGAGGAGCCGGCCTCGGTGAATCCTCTCGTGGAGCGCATAATCACGGTGGAGGGGGAGAGCGAGGAGATGCTGCTCTATTCCGTTCTCGAGGAGCTCATATTCTACAAGGACGCTCAGAGTCTTCTGCTCCGTCTCCAGGAGGGAGCGGTTGAGAGTCGGGACGGCAGGTTGGCATTTACAGGAACGGCTCTGGGTGAGCAGATCAATACTGAAAAGCATCATATGGCTGTGGATGTGAAGGCGGTCACGATGCACCTTTTCAGATTGTATAGAAAGCAGGATTCGTGGCACTGTACTGTTGTACTGGATATTTAGCAGCGCTGGGGAAAAAGCAGTCTTCTCAGGACATCTAAGCGTTTCATCCTATCAGGCACGGATTTTGACCCTGTTACAATATGAGGATGCGCGGTCTTGACCCGGACGGGGTGCCTCAGTTAGAGAATCGAATGATCTGAACAGCCAAGGAGAAGTTATGCAGTACCAAATCAATACTGAACAGGAAATTCGCATGGAGATTCCCGGAGAGAACGTAGTTCTGGAGGGTACACTCTACATTCCCGACAATGCACAGGGACTGGTGCTTTTTGCTCACGGCAGCGGTAGCAGCCGTCAGAGTCCACGCAACCGTTTCGTGGCACAGTATCTCAACCGGGGTGCCTACGCCACACTTCTTTTCGATCTGCTGACCCGGTCCGAGGAAGCCACTGATCTGATAACAGCGAATCTGAGGTTTGATATCGATCTGCTTTCCCGCAGGCTTTCAGGGGCTACCGACTGGGTTCTTGAGCAGTCCGGACTGAAGGATTACGGGATAGGATATTTCGGAGCCAGTACCGGAGCCGCTGCTGCGCTGGTAGCATCGGTGAACAGGCCCGAGGTCAAGGCCATAGTGTCAAGAGGAGGGAGGGCGGATATGGCCGGTTCACGGCTCAGAGAAGTGACTGCACCCTCACTTCTGATTGTGGGCGGAGAGGATTATCCCATAATTGATCTTAACAAAAGGGCTCTGGAGGAGTTGGGCGCCTCAGCCAAGGAGATTGCAGTGGTGGAGGGGGCTACTCATCTTTTCGAGGAACACGGAGCATTGGATGAGGTCTCCCGTCTGGCAGTGGACTGGTTCATACGTTACCTGCACTGAAAAACGAGGACCGCTTTCAAAGGCGAGTGACAGTATTGTATGAAAAGCAGTCAAGAGAGCGTCGGATCTTTTCGGCAGAGTATTCTTGTGTGAAGGTCACCCTTGCTTTGTTTTGACAATTGGGGTAGAGATCGAAAAAATTGTCATCGGCCGCACAATCCAGATCTCCGAATCCGAAACACGCAAAGTGATGATACGTTTCGGAATGGAGAGTCAGCTCGTATGTTCTGCTGTCGATCCGCTGAAGATTTGTTTCGATCGGTTCTGAAGGAAAACTGATGTGTTTCGGTGCGGTGAAAAGTGCTGTCGCTTCAGACAGGATTTTCCCTTTCAAGTCTTCAAGGGTAAGGCGAAGATACAGCTTGTCCTTACCATGAAGTTTGAATTCTTCTGAAAGGTCGATTCTTTTTTCGCATGTGGATGTGTTGAACCTCAGAATAACCTCTTTGGAATCGTCTGTCACAATGCGTCCGTCCAGATGATACAGTCTCCATCTCAGAATAGATCTTTTCTCGTTTAGCCCGTCATAAGATACATGCAGTTCAACCCCGCTTACGGTATTTACAAGGCGGTTGATCTTTCCTACCGTTTCTTCACCGATTAGTACACATGACACAATGGCTTGTGAGTAGAGCCGTTTTACTGTGTAGTGGAGTGCTTTCCACCTTCCTCCGTATTCGATGCTCGACCAGGAAACCGCAGGCCAGCAGTCGTTGAGCTGCCAGTAGAGAGAGCCCATGGTGCGGGGGATGTTTCTGCGCTGGTGTTCGATTGCTGCCCCTATGGCTGCAGCCTGGTTTATCTGGGAAAGAAAAGAGAGCTGTTTGTAGGAGCAGGGGTAAAGGTAGTTTTGAGAGATGTAGTAGAGTAAAAGGCTGTTGCCGACGGGGCATTTCTGATGAACTTCCATGACCGGTCCGAAAGGGTTGAGGTCATCATCATCTTTACAGAATGTGAGTGATGTTTCTTGGCTTGGGTAGGACTGCATACCGAATTCGGACCAGAAACGATAGTTGTGCTTCTGAACCGCGGAGTAGGGCTGACGTCCATGCCACACATCCCAGTAGTGTGCATCGCCTGCATTCTCATTTGCTGAGCCGCTCAAGGGTTTGTGCGGATTATGGGGAGTGGAGGGCCAGTATGGAATCTGGGGACTGTATTTGCTGACTGCATCAGGGAGGATCTTGTGGAAAAGTGCTCTGTAGGCTCTTTTTCTCTCAGGATTATGCAGCTGACCGGAGGATAGCATTTCCCCTTCGTTGTTTCCGCACCACAGGGCCATGCAGGCGTGATGCTGCAGTCTTTTGACCTGGTGGCAGGCTTCGTTGCGGACGGAGTGCAGAAATGCTTTGTGACCCGGGTACAGAGAGCAGGCAAACATGAAGTCCTGCCAGACAAGCAGTCCTTTTCTGTCGCAGATGTCGTAAAAGAGATCTGTTTCGTAGATTCCGCCGCCCCAGACTCGTATCATATTCATGTTCGCTTTGACAGCTGAATCCAGAAGGTTTTCTATATGTTTCTCTCCCGCGGTCACGAAGCTGTGGGCGGGTATCCAGCAGGAACCTTTGCCGTAGACGGGTATTCCGTTCACCTTGAACAGGAATGATTCTCCCCATTTGTCCCGTTTGCGTTCGAGTTCTACGGTCCGCAGGCCGATAAAGAACCGTTTGGAATCTATTTTCTGTTCATTTTCGTCTTTCAGAGCCGCAATCAATTCATAAAGTGGCTGTTCTCCCAGCCCGTTGGGCCACCAAAGCGAAGGATCATTCACTCTGATCCTGTTTTCTGTTGTCTTGTCTATCAGTTTTCCGTTCAGAAGAAGTGAATACTCGACAGAGCAGCCGTTCGATTTACCCGGACCGTCTGTAACGGGGGTAAAGCAGAGTTCCACTTGGTCATCGGAATGTAACTGCTGGATTCCGACCCGTTCCAGACGGGGAAGGGATCTGGCTTCGATTCGGATCGGTTTGTAGATGCCGCTCGTGGCGAACCGCGGTGCCCAGTCCCAGCCGAAAGAGCACTGCTGTTTGCGCATGAGGGAGGAGCCTCCCACGGGGTCGTTGGGCTGATCGAATGTATGAAGGTGTTTTCGCTCGGAAATGTAGGCGGCCGGACTGTGGAAAACGATTCTGATACAGTTTTCTCCCGATTTGACATGAGGTTTGATGTCCAGGCGGACCCCACAGAACATATTTTCGGTTTGGGCAACGGGAGTATTATTTATGAAAATGGTCGAGGAAGTATCCAGACCTTCTGCGACCAGATGGATTTGCGCTTGTGCTGCGGCTTGCTTGGTAAGGTGAAAATTCCTGCTGTATTCCCAATCCTTTTCCTCTATCCATTGCAGATCAAGTTCGTTTCTGCCGAAAAAAGGTTCGGGGATGAATTTGTTTGACAATAAATCCAGGTGCACACATCCAGGTACATGAGCTTTGAAGACGGGGGAATTCCGCTCGTCGGAAATTGAAAGCCTCCACTCGCCGTTCAGGTCAATGCATTCGGACTGCAAGAGGTCACTCCCGGTAATCACGGATCAGGTCTGAAACATAAACCAGGCGTATCCCATTATACCGAAGCTCGTCGAGTTGCATTTTAAGGACATCGATGAATTCGGGGCTGGGGGGGCTCTTTATGAGTATTCTGCCTGTTTTCTGTGCTGCGATTGAGTATTTCTTCAACTTTTCTCTGATTTTTTCAGGAGAATCATCCAGTTCAATTGTCCCCTGAACCGGATGATAGGGTACTTTCAGTCTGCGGGCGACTGACCGTGCAACCGATTTACGGGTGACTTTGGAGTATACGAAATAGCTGTTATTCTTCTTCACTTCAGAAAGAACGATCTCCATCACGCGCGAGTCCTCCATCGCCCGGGCACCGTAGAAATTGCACATTCCGGAAAAATTCGGGATTGCCGCAATGGATTGATTCAACAGGGAACGGATCTTGTCTTCAGGGAAATGGATCATCAAGGTGGAATTCCTGTATTTGTCGTACTCTGAGGGGACAGATTCCATGGGAAGCAGTACTACGATTTCCTTTTTATACTCGTCTGCTATCTTTGCCGTCCAGGAGGCGAGTCGTTGTGACGGAACGAGAGAAACGGTCAGCGGTTCGGGAAACGAAAGGTATTCGATCGTGGTCCGATCAGCTTCAAAACCGAAATCCTCAAGGAGAATGGCCATTTCGGCAGTGTTTGAAAAATATCTGTTCGAACGGTCTATCTTGAGCACGACCGGAGGCTGTCGCGAATTGCTGCTCTTGAATCGGATCGTGCATCTGTTGGGCTTGTGACAAAAGCAGTCCTCTACAGTGTAGGCCGAACCACTTGTTGCATTTGAAAAGTTCCATACAATCCATTCCAGAGGTTTGCCTTTGGGAACAGAGACTTTCATCTCCAGAACGGAATCACGGTTGGAAATGGAGTAATCGGTATCATAGAGCTCCAGTTCCAGAAATTTACCTATCAGCTTTTTTTCAAGAGGTGAGGAGCTGGAAAGAGTATTTTCTGTTCTTGATCGGGCAGTTTTTTCTCCGGAACCGGGTGTTGAAAGGCCGGTTAGCAGAAGTTCTCTCGTTTTGGGGTAGAGCATCAGTCCTGTAAGAAGTAACAGAAGACCGATTATCAGGACCGGACCGGTTTTTGATTTCATCGACATACTTTCCTGAGAGCTATTTGAGTCCCTGGATCTTTTCGCTTAGAAAATACCTCGGAATTAGCACTTCTGCAAGCACAAGGCTTGTACGCATATATGGCGCAGATGCTATTTTTTCATCATACGGCAATCACTTGGGATGATTCTGATCAGATATTCAGGATTTCAATGCGGAAAATAGAAGTACCTGTCATTTTAGGACCGACTGCGGTCGGGAAATCCGAGCTTGCACTGCAGTTGGCCGATGGTTTCGGTTATGATATTCTTTCGTGCGATTCTCGTCAGATATACAAGTTCATGAATATTGGCACCGCCAAGCCCTCGGAATCTGAATTGGGAAGAGTGAAACATTGGCTTGTTGATATTATTTCTCCCGATGAACCATATTCCGCATTCAATTTTGCAGAAGATGCCGCATCCATAATCAGAAAACAGCATCGTGACGGTAAAAAAGTTTTGATCTGTGGTGGTACCGGTCTGTATTTTCATACTCTTTTCAGCGGCATGGGGATGTGTACCGTTTCCGACAAGCAGACAAGGATTCATCTGCAGAACAGAGCCACTGTTGAGGGAACGGAGCGACTGCATGAAGAACTCAGGAAAGTGGACCCTGAAACGGCTTTAAAAATCCACTCCAATGACCTTCAGAGAATCATCCGGGCTCTGGATATCTATTATCAGACCGGAAAGCCGATGACCTTACTACAGAAGACGGGCAATCCTCCCGAGGATATGGAGTTCTTCGTGTTTGTGCTCACCCGCTCCCGTGATGATTTATACAAAAGAATCAATATGCGGGTGGAGGATATGTTCAGCAGGGGGTTGAGAGAAGAGTTCCGGAAGCTGAGGATGATGGGCTTTGATGAAAATAGTCCCGGCATGGTGAGTGTAGGGTACCGGGAACTCTTTGCGGTGGAAGAGAAGAGGATGGATCTTCAGAGGGCTGTTGAACTGATAAAACAGAATACCCGGCATTATGCAAAAAGACAAATGACATGGTTTCGCAACAAGACCCGCGGTTTCCACTTGGACATTACCAGCGGTGCAGAAAAGATCCAGGATTGGTTCTGCAGCCGATCCGCCAATTGCAGAACAGAAGTGTGATAAGCTTGCTTGTAATGCCCTGCAGAAAATGATATAATGAAAGTGATCCTGCCTCTCCATATGTTGGCATTCCCGTTTCAGGGTTGTTCACATTGTATGTACAGAGCAGCTGTTATATGGCTTAATGTTTTGAAAGGAGTATTTCTGAATGAATCACGATGATTCTCACCGGGGTAATCAAAATTCTCTGAACAGGAGACCTTTGACCAAGTATAATGACAAGAATCATTCTTACAACAACAACAATTATTCTTATGGGAATTACAACAATCAACATTCTCATCAGCATGGGAATCAGCGCCGTAGCCCTAAGCGGAACTCCTCCGGTGGTGGTTCAAACGATCGTATCATCAAACAGAATGATCTGATTATCAGACTGCTCAAGGAGATTCGCGATCGTCTTCCTGCGCCTCCCGAACAGAGCGGTTCTGAATCCGATTCTTCTGAAAAGGCGGAAATCTCTTCTTCCGAAGCAGAACAGAACAGAACTCTCACCGGTGAAGCTGAAACATCGTGTGATAAACAGGAAGAGGAAGAAGAGAATTTCAATATCTGAACTGCAGTTTCATTCCATAGCCTGAAAGGCTGCACTATGCGGATCAACAGTTGCAAAATGCGGTGTTGGATTGCCGTCATGGTTTCCTGCCTGACGTTTTCAGTTCCGGCCAAAACCCGCTGGAGTTCTATTCAGTATATTCCGAATGCTGATCTGATCCCCGCCGGGAGATTTCTGGTGGATGCGAACCTCTTCTGGGCTATGGACACGTTCAATTTTACATCTCCGGTTTCCGTGCAGCGTCTTGAAATGGGGCTTTCCGAATGGCTCAATTTCGATGTGGGTTACGCAGGCGGCCTCACCATGGGTTTCAAAACCTGTGTCGTAAGGGAAACATCAGGATATGTTCCAACTGTTACACTGGGTGTCCAGAATCTGTTTACCAACAAGGAAACGGGTTACTTCGGAGAGCATCGGGACTATCCGGCGAATGAGGTTTTTCTTGCTTTTGCAAAAAGCATGGACGTGATCAGGCTTCGGATTACTCTGGGAGCGCTCAGTGCACCTTCTTCGGAAAATGACGTTTTCAATCCGTTTTTCGGTTTTGAAAAGTATTTCGGGTCTAATCTTTACATGAGTCTGGAAAGTCAGATGAGAAGCAGACGGCTTTCGTTTTCACTGTTTTCGTCATGGCGTCCAGTGAGGGACAGACTGGAGATAAATGTAGGGATCATCGACCTTGAGAGAGCTTTCGCAAGCTCTTATGCCGAGTCAATGATCAAGCCGGGGCTCAAAGTCGGAATCCGGGTGAATCTGGGAAGCGGTCTGAATTCTGTGGATGGTTTGACTGGAATAGAGGATCGGATAGACTGGCAGAATCAGAGATTGAGCAGTCTCGAGAGTCGAATTGACAGTTTGAAAAAAGAGGTCGTCTGGAATTCAAAACGGATATCCGATCGGTCGGCGTATCCGAAAGAATATCTGGAAGAGAGAGCGTATGTTCTTGACGAACTGACCAAGCTTTCGAATTCCTACAATCAGGAGCCGTTTGACCCCCAGAATGTCAGAAGTTCGGTGGACCTTATTCTGGAGCAGCGTGAAAAATTCGCTCCGCATCTTCGGGCGATTGTGACTGATGTCAATTTGGACTGGCAGGTCAGGACTCTGGCTGTGACTATGTTAGGGGAGCTTAAGGACAGAAACGCCGTCGGTATTCTGATCGGGTTGCTTGAGAGGCCCGGTAATGCAGCTATGAAAATAGAGGCCATGATTGCTTTGGGCAAAATGGAGGAAAGCGGAGCTGCAGACGTGCTTAAAAAACTGGTGGATGACAGTGACGACAGCGTGGCGTTCACGGCTTTGGAGATTCTCAGGAAACTGAAGGGCGTCTCCGGGGATCAAGAGGACGCCGATTCTGCACCTGAGCCGATTACCGAAGTTCCTGAACGCCCTGTCTCTCCGGATGTTTCCCCTGATACTGATCCATTAGAGGCTGATTCCCAATGATGTCCGCAATCAGTTTTCCACATATTTTATAATCCCCGGATTACAGCAGTTCCACCGGTTTATTGCCTTCATTTCAAATTTCCTTAGTTTGCCTTTGCTCTGCGGACTAGGGTTAATTATATTGTATACCTTTTTTGTTGATGTGTTTTAATGCTTTTTCGGGAATGCTGCTGTGATCTGCTTTGAAATGAATCCCCGGAACTACAGTCGAGAGACTGTGCAATATTTACCCCTTATTATGATGTAGGAGGATGTATGGATGTAACGCTACTGTATGCGTCTGCAGGCGCAGGTGTAGTTGCCCTACTGTTCGCATTATGGAAAGCCTCTTGGATTAACAAGCAGGATGCCGGAACCGATAAGATGAAAGAGATCGGCGGTGCTATCCGAGAGGGTGCTATGGCTTTTCTGTCACGTGAGTACAAGGTGCTTGCAATTTTTGTGGTTGCAGTCGCTATTCTGCTTGCAATTGGAAACCAGGGCAACATCCGTCTGGTTGCGGTCTCCTTTGTTGTTGGTGCTCTCTGCTCCGGCCTGGCCGGTTTTTTCGGTATGCGGATCGCCACATCAGCCAACATGCGCACCACAAACGGTGCCCGCAAGGGTCTGCCTCAGGCGCTGTCCGTTGCCTTTGCAGGTGGAACAGTCATGGGTATGTGTGTGGTAGGTCTTGGTATTGTGGGTCTTTCTGTACTCCTTCTGATTTATGCTAATGTGTTCAACATTTCCGGATCACAGGATCCTGCCAGGTTGCTTACCGTGACAATTCTTCCTATTGTTAACGGGTTTGCAATGGGTGCTTCATCTATCGCGCTGTTTGCTCGTGTGGGTGGTGGAATCTACACCAAGGCGGCGGATGTGGGTGCTGACCTGGTCGGTAAAGTTGAAGCCGGTATACCGGAGGATGATCCGCGCAACCCTGCGACAATCGCCGACAATGTGGGTGATAATGTGGGTGATGTTGCAGGTATGGGTGCTGATCTTTTTGAATCTTTTGTCGGGGCAATCGTTGGTGCAATGGTACTGGGTGCCGCGGCTGGAGAAGCTCAGCTTACTCTGATACCTCTCATTCTGGCCGGAGCTGGAATCATCATCTCGATTATCGGTACTTTTTTTGTGAGAACAAAAGAGGGTGGTAATCCTCAGGCAGCTCTGAATACCGGAACGTTTGGTGCTGCTATAGTGATGGCTGTTGTTACTTATCCTATCGTGCAGTGGCTTGCACCTGCTACATACACTCAAGGCGGACAGGAATATGCATCCATAGGCATTTTCTGGGCCACTTTGGGCGGACTTGCCGCAGGAGTTGCAATTGGAATGTTAACCGAATATTATACAGCCGAGAGTAAAAAGCCTGTTTCCAAAATAGCCAACGCTTCAGGTACCGGTCCGGCTACCAACATAATTGCCGGTCTTGAAACCGGCATGGTTTCAACCGCCCTGCCTACAATCGCTATTGGTGCTGCCATACTGATTGCCTATCATTTCGCCGGATTATATGGAATAGCAATCGCCGCTCTCGGTATGCTTGTCACCACTGGTATCCAGCTGGCGGTTGATGCCTATGGTCCTATTGCGGATAACGCTGGTGGTCTGGCAGAAATGGCCGAACTGGAAAAGGAAGTCCGTAAACGCACTGATAAACTGGATGCGGTTGGAAACACCACTGCAGCTATCGGTAAAGGTTTTGCCATCGGTTCCGCCGCATTGACAGCACTTGCTCTGTTTTCCGCTTTTCGCGCAAGTGTACAAGCTGCCCGGATAGAAAGTGGTGTTTCTGAAGCTGAAGCCTTTGTTCTCATCGATGTGACAGACCCTCTGGTTATGTCAGGTCTTTTCCTTGGGGCAATGCTTCCGTTCCTGTTTTCATCCTTTGCCATGGGTGCTGTCGGACGTGCCGCTTTCTCCATGATCGAAGAAGTTCGCCGCCAGTTCCGTTCCATTCCCGGACTTCTGGAAGGTAAGGCGAAAGCTGACTATGCCCGTTGTGTTGATATCTCCACAAAGGCTGCCATCAAGGAGATGGTTGTACCCGGACTCATCGCGGTTCTTACTCCCGTTGTAGTTGGTCTTGCCGGGGGGGCTGAGATGCTTGGAGGAGTTCTGGCGGGTGTTACAGTGGCAGGTGTCATGATGGCTCTGTTCATGTCCAATGCCGGTGGTGCATGGGACAATGCTAAAAAGCATATCGAAGGCGGAGCACATGGAGGTAAGGGAAGTGAAGCTCACAAGGCTGCTGTTATCGGCGACACCGTCGGTGATCCTTTCAAAGATACTGCTGGCCCGTCCCTTAACATTCTCATCAAGTTGATAAGCGTTGTGTCTCTTGTTATCGCTCCGATTATTGTAGCTTTCGGCAGATAACAAATCTTTCATAGCCCATAATAAAGCCTCCGTTCCTTTCGGGACGGGGGTTTTGTTGTTTTGACATGTGTAGTGCGGAATAACCTATTTTATGGATTACCTCCGGGGGTGAAGATTGATTGTCGGAAAATCACTTCCGGGGAAATTTTAAAACATCAGAATCATTTTGAAATCCCGGGGAGTAGTTCAGATGGACGAGAAGTGGAAAATAGAAACTCAAGCGGTTCAGGGTGCATATCAGCCCAAAAGCGGTGAACCCAGAATTCAGTCTATAGCTCAAAGTACCACCTTCAGGTACGCTACAGTCGAGGAAGCTGCGCGGCTATTTGATTTGGAAGCCGAGGGGCATATGTATTCCCGTATCAGCAACCCTACAGTGGAGACCCTGGAGAGGAAAATTGCTCTGATGGAAGGCGGAGTGGGTGCACTGGCTTGTTCCTCCGGACAGTCAGCCTCCACTATCTCCATTCTGAACATATGCAACAGTGGTGAACACGTGGTGTCATCGAGCACTATCTACGGTGGTACATACAATCTCTTCCAGCATACGTTCAAGAAACTGGGCATAGATGTCACATTTGTGAAAGCAGATGCATCAGCGGAGGAGATAAAGAAAGCTTTTCGTCCGAACACAAAAGCCCTGTTTGCGGAAAGTCTGGAAAATCCCGGGATGAATGTGCTTGATTTTGATAAATTCAGTTCGATTGCACGTGAAATGGATGTTCCGCTCATCGTGGACAACACTTTTCCGACTCCCTATTTCTGCAATCCTCTCAGACTGGGTGCCAACATCGTGATCCATTCCTCGACCAAGTATCTGGACGGACATGCAACCTGTGTCGGGGGAGTGATTGTTGACGGGGGTAATTATAACTGGCGTAACGGAAAGTTTCCCGGGTTGGTTGATCCGGACCCAAGCTATCACGGAATCAGTTATGTGGAGAAGTTCGGGGATGCGGCGTATATAACCAAGGCTCGTACTCAGTTCATGAGGGACTTGGGAGCGGCGATGAGTCCCATGAATGCTTTTTTGACCAGTATGGGAGTGGAAACTCTTCATGTACGTATGGATCGGCACACTTCGAATGCACAGGCGCTCTCCGAATATCTCAGCAGTCATCCTAAAGTGAGCTGGGTCAATTATCCGGGGCTTTCGACCTCCCGAAGCTATCAGCTTGCCCGCAAGTATCTTCGCGGCTGCAGCGGTGTTCTAACTTTCGGAGTTAAGGGTGGAGTTGAGGAAGGGATCCGTTTCATGAACAGTCTGAAACTTGCGGCCATAGTGGTTCATGTGGCGGATGTGCGCACGTGTGTGCTTCATCCGGCCAGTATGACACACCGTCAGCTTACCCAAGGTGAGCAGGTTGCAGCGGGAGTGAGTCCGGATCTGATACGGGTTTCGGTGGGTATAGAGCATATAGATGATATCCTGGGGGATTTCGGTGAAGCGCTTGGGGCGGTGTAGGTTCTCCCCGGTTCTGTTTTCCAAATATGGATTCCAAATCGAATTTGGTCACCCCGGAGGTGTAGTTTTGAGAGAGGAAGAAAACCGGGGAAAACACCTGGCAGACTTTTTGTACCTCTCTCATTCTCATTC